>CALFBW010000039.1 GCA_937951415.1 uncultured Chitinophagales bacterium
AAACTGTGGCTGAGCCATTCGTGTAGCGGTCGATGCTGTACGAAGACAAATCAACAGTTGCTCCACTCGCATTGAAAATCTCGATACACTTATTGTTACTAGAACCTTCCATGTAAACAGAAATCACCAAGTCGCCCTGACAAGGACTGACCAAACAACCAGCCGGTGCGATTACTTGTGCTACGGTGAAAGTACAGCTCGCATCGGCATCATCAGTGATGACAATGTCATAGGTGGTAGCTCCATCTGCAGGGTAAGTTAAAACCGTTGGTGTTCCGTAAGCTACCGCTGCGCTAGCAGCGCCTCCATTTATTGTGTAAGTATAACCTGTTGCAGCTCCTAGAGAAGCCGTTGGATCAATAGTGATTGTGAAGGTATCATCTGCTGGATTGCAAGCACTTACATCCAAACCATCAGCGGTAATGCTACAAGTGGCGGCACAAGCTGCTGGTGCAGTTACTTGGGCTACTGTTAATGTACAAGCAGCATCCGTATCATCAATAATCACGATGTCATAAGTTGTGCTGCCATCTGCGGCAAAGCTTAGAACAGATGGAGTTCCATAAGCAACCGCTGCACTCGCAGCGCCACCATTTACCGTGAAAGTATAACCTGTGGCTGAACCCCCAGTTGCTACTGGATCGATAGTGATGGTAAAGCTATCATCAGCAGGGTTACAAGCACCTACAGCCAAACCATCAGCTGTTAGCATACAAACCACAGCTGCACAATCAGCGAAGCCATCTAGGTCGTCAATCGTGTTCGTTGTCGTGTATTGCGCATCTGGATCGAACACTCCTGAACCATTATTGCAAGTCAAGTCGCCTCGAACCCAAGTGTTGTTTTGGGTAATAAATCCAGTCGTTCCTCCTGTCCAAGCCGTGCCTGGATCGACACCAATTTGCCCGAATACATCTTCAATGCCGTTCGGGCCACTGATTGCTACCGCATCGTCGCCGTTGAAAGTGAGTACTCCTGAGCTTTGATCGGGCGTACAAGCCAATTCAAAAGAAGGATTACAAATCATGTAGTATTCGCCTGCGGCCAACATGCCCGCTAAAGGATCACTGGCAGAAACTGTGGCTGAGCCATTCGTGTAGCGGTCGATGCTGTATAAAGACAAATCAACAGTTGCTCCACTCGCATTGAAAATCTCGATACACTTATTGTTACTAGAACCTTCCATGTAAACAGAAATCACCAAGTCGCCCTGACAAGGACTGACCAAACAACCAGCCGGTGCAGTTACTTGTGCTACGGTGAAAGTACAGCTCGCATCGGCATCATCGGTGATGACAATGTCGTAGGTAGTTGCTCCATCTGCTGGGTAAGTCAATACCGTTGGTGTGCCGTAAGCTACGGCTGCGCCTGCTGCGCCTCCATTTATCACATAAATATAACCTGTTGCAGCTCCTAGAGAAGCCGTTGGATCAATAGTAATTGTAAAGGTATCATCTGCTGGATTACAAGCACTTACTGCCAAACCATCAGCGGTAATGCTACAAGTGGCGGCACAAGCTGCTGGTGCAGTTACTTGGGCTACTGTTAAAGTACAAGCGGCGTCAGTATCATCTGTAATTACGAGGTCGTAAGTAGTAGAACCATCCGCTGCATATGTTAGTACCGTTGGCGTTCCATATGCGACGACTGTACTTGCTGCTCCACCATTTACTGTGTATGTATAGCCCGTTGCCGAACCGCCTGTTGCCACTGGATCAATGGTGATCGTGAATGTATCATCCGCAGGATTACAAGCGCTGACCGACAAACCATCAGCAGTCAGCATACAAGCTACCGTTGCGCATGCATTTAATCCTGTTAGATCATCAATAATGTTCGTAGAACTGTATAAGACGTCTGGATCAAAAGCGGTAGTTCCATTTGAGCAAGTGCTCAAATCCGTTCGAATCCAAGTAGTGTTTTGCGTAATAAAACCTGACGTTCCCCCTGCCCAAGCTGTGCCTGGATCAACACCAATTTGTCCGAATACATCTTCGATGCCATTCGGGCCACTGATCGCCATTGCGTCATCCCCGTTAAAGGTTAATGATCCTGAGCTTTGGTCAGCTGTACAAGCTAAGGCGTAAGAAGTATTGCAGATCAAATAATATTCGCCAGCTGCCAGTGTTCCCATCAAGACATCTGTTCCTGATAAAGAACTAGAACCGTTGGTATAGCGATCAATTGAATACAAGGACAAATCGATGGCTGCGCCACTCGCATTATAGATTTCGATGCATTTATTATTACTTGATCCTTCCATGTATCCAGAAATCAAGATATCTCCTTGACAAGGATCGGTAACTACTACGCATGTTGCTGGAGCAGTAATTGTTGAAACTGTCCAAGTACATGCAGCATCAACAGCATCAGTAATGACAATGTCGTAAGTCGATACACCATCAGAAGTGAAAGTACCAACTACTTCAGTAGCTCCGTAAGCTACTGGGCCAATCGGAGCTCCTCCATTTACGGTATAAGTGTAACCTGCTGCTGCACCTAAAGTAGCAGTAGGAGCAATACTTATATCAAAACTATCGTCAGCTGGGTCACATGCTGTTACGTTTAATCCGTCTGAATTGATGGTACAATTATTAGGGCAAGCTGAACTCGCACCACATTCAAAGACGCTGATGTTGTCAATGCGCAGCAATTCACCACCGGCGTTATTTAACATGCAGATCTCGATGACTAAAAATGAGCCAGTAAGGCCAGAAGCTCCTCCTGTTCCTGCTACAAATGCCCCTGTAAAACTTCCAGCGGCCAATGCAGCACCTCCATCTAGGTAATAATTGACATTTACATAATCGGCTGTTTCATGCCCACCTGTTTCCGAAACGTCTACCGAAAAATCAGCACATCCTGTTCCTGAAATATCGATGGCTCCCGTTGTGAAACAAAATTCACTGTCTAGGTCTCTTCCTTCTAAAACACCTCCAACGACTTGCAGCCAATCGGAAGTGGCCGTCAAAGTTGTTAAGTCTCCTGAAATGGTTCCTCCCGCTACTGGCGTATTGGTTGGAGTACAAGGAGCAGCACAACCCACAACTCCCGCACCATCGGTATCAAAAGAGATACATTCTATCTGTTGTGCTTGCATGACACCTGCTGTCAAAAGACCGCAGAAAAGCCAGAAGCATAAATTTATCTTATTTATCATTTTCATTGATTTTCAAAGTTTGTAATTGGTTATTGAAAATCAATTGCCATCCCAAGGATAAACCCCTGCATCAGAATCACATGGCTCTGTAGTACTACAGGCAGCTGGTGCTGTGATTGTTGGAATGGTCAAAGAACATGAAGTATTGGTATCGTCTGTAAGGATGATATCATAGGTAGTTGAACCATCAGCGCCAAATGGACCGAAAGTGGTTTCTACTCCATAAGCATAAACGACTGCTTCAGCTGCTCCATTTACAGTTGCGCTGTAACCAGCGGCTGAACCGTTAGAAGCTGTGGGAGTGATGCTAATTGTAAAAGTGTCGTCATTGGCATTACAAGCACTTACTGATAAACCAGCATCATCGATGCTGCAAACTGGTGCAACACCACTGTTTAATCCGCTAATGTCATCACTTCCTGCTCCACAAGTGTAGCCAGCGTCTGGATCGAAAGCCGCCGTTCCGTCAGAACATCCTGACAAGTTATTGTACCATGTTTGATTGCTCGTTTCGCAACCTGAAGTAGATCCGGTCCAAGCTGACCCTGGATCAACTCCGATTTGTCCCCAAGCATCTTCCACGCCATTTGGACCAGTGATTACGAAAGCATCGTCGCCATTGAAATTGATGGTTCCAGAATATTGATCTGGTACTACTAAGGCAGAACTTGTATTGTTGTTACATACTAAGTAGTATGCTCCGGGTGCTAACATTCCTGCAAGTACATCTGTGCTCGTGGCAGAAGTTCCACCATTGGAGTACAGTTCAATCGAATACAATGACAAATCGATCATCCCTGCAGAAGCATTGTAGATTTCGATGCATTTATTCGAAGATGATCCCTCGATGTAAGTAGCGATTACCAAATCACCTGTACATCCTCCAGTAGCTGAACAAGCAGCTGGTGCAGTGATGGTAGGAACGATCATCATACAATCCACATCTGTATTGTCATTTATTACCAAATCATAGCTCGTTGAACCATCAGCAGCAAATGGACCTAAAACGGTTGGCGTTCCATAAGCAATTGGTCCTACGTTTCCAGCTCCGTTCAAGTCGTAAGTATATCCTGCAGCATCTCCCATTGTCGCAGTTGGATCGATGGTAATGGTGAACGTGTCATCGGCAGAATTACAAGGCGAAACTTGTAGCCCTGACCCTGTAATTGTACATACATCTGAAACTCCAGAATTTAAACATGCAGCATCATTTTGCACACCAGTTGAAGCGTACAGAGCATCTGGATCAAATGAACTCGTTCCATCGTTACAACTTGTCAAATCAGTACGGCACCAAGTTGCGTTCGCTGTACTGAATCCGGAAGTTGATCCTGTCCAAGCTGAGCCTGGATCGAAACCGATTTCACCGAAAACGTCTGAATTCGCTGAACCGTCATTTATTGCAAAAGCATCATCTCCATTAAATCCTAAGAAACCAGACACTGAAAAATCAGGAACAATTCCCAAAGATCCGTCCAAAGCAGGATCACAAACTAGGAAGTACTCTCCTGCTCCAATCATTCCCATCATAGCAACGTTGTTTGCAGAGGTTCCACCATTATTGTAGAAATCGATCGTGTACGTTGAGAGGTCGATTTCTGCTGCAGTTGTATTGTAAAGCTCGATGCATTTATTACTAGATGAGCCTTCCAAAACTCCAGTAATCAAAATCGCGCCAGTACAAGGACCACCTTGACCCGCACAAGAGGCAGGAGCAGTTTGTGTTGGAACCATCATTTCGCAATTGTCGTCACCATTATCGGTAATGATGATGTCGTAAGTAGTTGTACCATCAGCAGCGAAAGGCCCCAAAACGCTTGGTGTTCCGTATGCTACTGGTCCCATTACTGAACCACTATTTATTACATAAGTATAACCAGCTGCATCTCCTAGAGTAGCTGCTGGATCAATGGTAATTGTGAACGTGTCATCGGCAGGATCACAAGAAGAAACAGCTAATCCTGAACTCACAATAGAACACGAAGTAGCCACTCCGCTGTTCAAAGCACTTACGTCATTAATGACATCCGTACTGGTGTAATTTACATCTGGATCAAAAGCTGCAATACCAGCGGCACAATCAGCGGCGGTCGTATTTACACGAATCCAAGTGTTGTTTTGCGTATTTATGCCAGAAGTGGCTCCTGTCCAAAAACTGCCTGGATCAACACCAATTTGTCCCCATACATCGGCGATATCAATTCCTTGGGTGACGACAAAAGCATCATCTCCATTGAAGTTGACTGTACCAGAGGTTTGGTCAGGGCTTACCAAAGTTCCATCGGTTGATGGGTTGCAAACTAGGTAGTAAGCGCCTGGCGCCAACATTCCAGCGAGGGCATCTGAACTGCTCGCAGTTGCAGACCCATTAGAATACAATTCAATGGAGTAAAGAGATAAATCCACCATGGAGGCCGATGGATTGTAAATTTCGACGCATTTGTTAGAAGAAGAGCCTTCTAATACGGCGGAAATCAATAATTCGCCCGTGCATTGCCCAAAGGCTTGCGTCCATCCTCCTAGGGCGAATAGGATGAATGCTAAGGTAGAAATGGAAAAGTTTCTCATTTAAACAGGATTTAGTTACTGGTATTAGGTTTATTTATTGCTATATCTATTCAATCTTTACTAGGCGCGAAGATAGAATCGGAGATTCGTTTCCCTGCGATCTAAGTTGTTACCCTTTTATTAATCTTAGCCGTTTTTCGATATTTCGAGCTATGCATTTAGCGCAAATGCTCCTCAAACAATTTCAGTATTCTACTGTATTCGTCTCTCCAGCTACTTGCTTCTCTAAACGCATGTCCTTCCATCGGATAAACGGCTAATTCCCAGTCTTTTTTTTCTAATTCTATGAGGCGCTGTGATAAGCGCACCACGTCTTGAAAGTGCACGTTGGTATCCACCATTCCGTGGCAAATCAAAAGTGGATCCTCCAAACCATCCGCGTAATAAATGGGGGAACTTCTTCGATAAGCGATGCTGTCGGTTTCTGGAGTGTTGAGGATGTTAGATGTGTAAAGGTGATTGTAATGTGCCCAATCGCTTACTGAACGAAGGGCAGCACCACAGGCAAAATTTTGTCCTTCGGTAAACAAGGCCATCAAGGTGATAAAGCCTCCGTAAGAACCGCCATAAATGCCAATTCGAGCAGGATCAATCTCGTGGTTTTCTACCAAAAATGTGGCCCCGTCGACTTGATCGCTCAAGTCTTTATCGCCCATAAAACGGTAAATCCCTGTTCGCCAATCTCGTCCGTAGCCAGCGCTTCCTCGATAATCTATATCGAGCACTGTATAGCCTTTATCGACGAGCAAATTATGAAACATGTATTCTCGAAAATAGGTGCTCCACCATTGATGGGCATTTTGTAAATAGCCCGCTCCGTGCACAAAAATGACGGCCGCTCCAGAAGCATTACCTTCTTTTGGTCGGTATAATCTTGCGGTAACATTATTTCCATCCTGTGCTTCAAAATTTACTATTTCCGGCAAACGCCATTCATAAGCTTTGTAAGTTTCGCTTTGTGAATCGGTTATTTGATGAGATTCTGCAGTAAGTTGGTTGGCTTGAATAAATAATTCCCAAGGTTGATTGGCGCTGGAAAAACGATAAGCTAAATATTTTTCATCGGGCGACAATTCCACATCATAATGCCCTACATTTTGCGTGAGTTGTTGTTGGTTTTTATTTTCTATATCTAAGTAATAAAAATGTCTTTGTCCTGAAGCATCTTCATTGGAGTGGTAATAAAAACCCTTTCGATCCTTACTAGGTTTAGGATCGTATATTTCGAACTCGCCTTTGGTAATTGCCGTCTTTTTAGCACGATCTGTATCTAATAAATACAAGTGAGAAAAACCTGTTTCTTCTGATTGAAACCAAATACTATTCTCGTCCCACCAACCCATACTAGGTGATGCAAAACCACGCCAACTTGAAATTCCAGGACCTCCGATCCACGCATCATCGTGCTGATGATCTAATATTTCGAGAATGCCTGTTTCTAAGTTCACATTAGCAATCCATCGATCTTTATTATCGATCGCTTGAACTTCAACAAAGGCTTTATTTCCCGATTTATTCCAGCGAGCATCACTAATATAAGTCTTACGTAAAACGCCTTCCGTTTCGATAGTTGGGAGTTTTTTTGTATTTATTTCTAAAAAAGTATCTCTAACAATATCGTAAAGAAAGGCGGTGTGTTTTGATTGCGGACCTCCCACTTTGGGTCTCGCAGAAAGATCTTCAGTGTGCGCCGAAGCAGTTATAAAATTAGGTACCGCTGTATTTTCAATTTCTGGTCGATCAACTAATCGAAAAAAGACATAATCTGCTTGAGGGCTTACGTTCAAGCTTGACAGTCGACGATCTTCCAAATAAAAAACAGAAGACTCCTTGGGATTTCTTTCTCGTTCTTTTCTAAGTTCTTTTTGATTCTCTCGTTTATTAAGCACATGCATTAAACTGCGCTCTTCCTTGGCTATCCAATCATTATTCTTGCGTTTCGGGGCTTTAGCGTAGCCCTTTTGAATATTGGTCAATTGAATTATCCCCACACCTTCTCTCCAAAGGAAAGCATTGTCTTCAGCGGTAAAAGCAACTGCAAAATTATCGAACAAGAATTTCGGACTTTTTTCGATATCGATAGTGAAGGTTAGTTGCTGTGCACGCTCATCCTTTATTTCTTTTAAATAAATATCCCCATCTAGTGCATAGCAGATGTGTGTTTGATCGGGAGATGTTTTGTAATTATAAACGATTAAATCTTCTTCTTCAGCTCGCGTTAATTGATGGACAGTACTATCAATTAAACTGTATCTGTAAATAGAATCAGAAGGATTACCATCGGGGTTCCAATAAAAATAAAGACTGTTTCCATCGGGCGACCATTGTGGTCTTTCTGGCCAATGACCTACAAAGTCTTTGCCCTTCATTATTTCAGAAAGTTCTAATTCTGAATCTTGGGCACTGCAGTGGTGGAGAGATAAGAAAGCTATTCCGGCAAAAAGGATTGCTAGTGTTTTACATTGAACAAAAACCTGGCTTTCTTTTATTCCCTTCATTTATTTTCTTCTGATTTCAGAGTTTGTGCTGAATATTTCAAAAAGGAATTAATCCAGCGATCTGGAATTTCTTGATCAACGGCTTCTTGATATTCAGCCTCCGTACAAGGGATGAGGCGATACGGTCGAGCATTTTCTGCATCGGCAATCGGCACCTTCATCCACCAACGATCGCTTTTACAACTACGTACAAAATCTATTTTATGGCCTTCCGCATTTAGTTCGACGGTATAAATAAGATAATCACGTGTCATGAGATACGGCTGTTCTCCTTTTCGTGAATAAAACCCTTCGATAAAATGCCAGATCATTTGAGCGACCAACTGGGCAGAAACCGATTGTGCATCTCTAGATGGAAAATATTCATAAATCCCAAAAGACTGCACTTGATCGCTAATTCCTGCATAACGCGCGGCTCGACATGCTTCCTCTGCTAAAAAACCATTGGGAGAAGCAAATCGCTGTCCCGGAAAATCGGCAAAACGCATGGCCGACATGTCGAAGGAGACCATTTGAGCATCACGCACTAGGGGTTCTAGTCGTCGTATATCGGCACGTATGTGGCCCAATCGATGACAATCGAAATTCATCTTTTTCATGGTGTCGACAGTCATCGGATCTACCAAATAGTTTTGATATGCTATTTGCCGATATTCTCCCAAAAAATTGGGTTGATGTGCTAGAAGATTGAACAGATAAGACTGCGAATCTGTTTGCTCATCCGGCTGTTTCAAATCGACTCTTTCATCGATGGTCACCACATTGACTGGCTTGGAAGCATCACTGTGTCCAAGGTATTGCCCGAAAGCAAAATCATGGGTGCTACCTAAAATGATGGGCAGCACATTGGCACTGATACACTCCTTAAGGACTTCTGCCAATGCGTGATAAGTATCCATAGGGCTTTCCCCCATTCGAACATCTCCCAAATCAATCAATCGCAGACTAGGTTCCCAATTGAACAACTGGAAAAACTCTCTTCGTATGGCCATTGGTGCAGTGACGCAGTTGTCGTCAATGGCATTTTCATAATCGATAGGGATGCCGATAAGCGCCAAATCATATCGGTCGAAGTCAGGATCTTCCTCTCCATCAAAAATGGCCAGATTGTTGGCAAGCTGTGAAATTGATAGCTTTTTGTTATCAACCAACTGGTCGATATCTACTTGATCTAGAAAATCTCTTAGCATTGGATCACTTAATTACGTGTAAGGTACTTAATTGACGATAAGTAATCGCATATTTTTTGGACTAATAATTATAAGTAATCCACAGATAATCAAGCTTTGACAGCTCATCATTCCTCTTTGGCAAAAGAAAATTAAAATTATAGTGCAAAAAGGCTTTGTTTATAAGGAAAAGCAACACAAATTTGCATTATCATTTCAAGAACGGGAAATTCTTGATAACTTTACAATTAGAAAATTAAGGAATTCAGCACGGCACGGATTCAATTTATTGAATCCGCCCCCCTATCGCCTTTTCCAGCTTCTTTCCTACACTTGATAACCCTTCACCGGAGAAGCGGTAGGGTGCTGAACCTTGATTTCTAGTTGTATTGTTTAATCTTTACTTCTCGATTGGGCTTTTCTCAATCCTTATAAACACCCATTTCACCAGATAAACCCAGGAACTTAAGTTTGCGTTCCAAGGAGGGCTTTTTATTTCTATAAGTACTGCGTGAAATCATTTATAGACAATTCTCAGCCAGTTAGTTCTTCTATCTTTGCGGCAAATATCGAGACCTATGGATTTGCTGAAAAAGTATAAAGAAAAAAGCCCAGAAATCGTTTTTGAATGGAACGATTCAGAAACCGATGCACGCGGATGGGTGGTTATAAATAGCCTCCGAAATGGGGCTGCTGGGGGAGGAACCCGGATGCGTAAAGGACTGGAAATGAGCGAAGTTCTTTCTCTTGCCAAGGTCATGGAAATCAAATTTACCGTTAGCGGGCCTTCTATTGGTGGAGCTAAATCTGGTATCAACTTCGATCCAGCTGATCCGCGAAAAGACGATGTGTTGAGAAGATGGTATAAAGCCGTTACTCCGCTGCTGAAACACTATTATGGTACGGGCGGAGATCTAAACATTGACGAGATCAAGGAAGTGATTCCAATCACAGAAGATTTTGGCATTTGGCATCCGCAAGAAGGTATTGTTAACGGACATTTTCAACCCAAGGAAAGCAAAAAGATTCACTTGATTGGTCAGTTGCGGGCGGGCGTTTCCAAGTTATTGGAAGATCCGATTTACACGCCAGATCCTGATCCACAAAATAAAATACTCGTAGCGGATATGATTACAGGCTATGGAGTAGCTGAAGCTGCTAAGCATTTTTACCACATTTTCAAGGATCAGAAGCTAGCGGGAAAGCGCGTTATCGTACAAGGTTGGGGTAATGTTGCTGCTGCTGCTGCCTATTATTTAGCACAAGAAGGGGCTAAAATCGTTGGAATCATCGATAGAAATGGAGGAATCATCGATCAAGAGGGTTTGGATTTTCCAGCTATTAAGGCTTTGTTCTTGAACAGAAACGGAAATCAACTCCACAGTCCTGAAATGCGGCCATTTGCTGAAATCAATGAGGCGATTTGGGACATTCCCGCTGAGATATTTATTCCAGGAGCAGCATCTCGATTGGTTTCGAAGGATCATGTTGAGCGCTTACTGGCTGGAGGATTAGAGTCTATGTCTTGTGGTGCCAATGTTCCATTTTCAGACGAAGATGTCTTTTATGGTGACACCGCGCACTTCACCGACAGCCAATGTAGTTTGATTCCCGATTTCATTGCGAACTGTGGAATGGCTCGTGTTTTTGCCTATCTGATGAGCGGTCAAAATGTGGAAATTTCAGATCCAGCCATTTTCCAAGATGTTAGTGATATTATTAAGGAAGCATTACAAGCTGTTTACAATAAAAGTGCTAGTACGAAAGAAATTACAGCAACAGCATTGTCAATTGCCTTGGAAAAAATCAACGCTTAGTCAAACAGTTAAGTGGCAAAGCTGAATAAAAGTGAAATCCCGAGCACTTGAAATTAGCGCTCGGGATTTTTTTATTTCTTAACAGCTGTTCTTTCGCGGTAATTGATTTCTCCCGGATGATAGGAGAGGACTGCATTTTCCAAAATCGTCTTTTTGTCTAGCGTCATCTTCTTTAGGTCTCGATTTACGTAGGCCTCCATTTGATCGGTATAATGTCGACTTTCTGGATTATTGGAGCTACCGAAAGGCGTAATTGACTCGATTAACACTACGCCATTTTCATCGTATTGCACCAATTGAATAAAAGACTCTCCGTGAAAGGTTTTCAGCTTCCCCTTTTTATCGAAAGTGTAAGTCATAGCTGCCAAATTCTCTGGCATTCCTTCAGAGGGCAAATCAACATCTCCACGTCGATGTCGATGCAATTCTCCAGCGGGAACATCTAATCGACCATAATGCTTGAGCAGGAATTTTTGCGCCTTTCTTAATGCATCAACTATTTCTTCTTGGGTAAAAGTTGTGGAGTTGGCAAGGTCTCCTCGCTCTTGAATGTTTAGTAATAAATAAGACAAGCAAACCGAAGGCAATGCTGCATTTCTGTTTTCGATGTTCGATCGTTTGTCCCAGTTTTGCAAAATTTCAATTGATTTTCCCAAAGAAGGATAATCTTGCGCCCGAAGTTTGAAGAGATCATCGAAATTACTTAAGCCCCATGTATAAAATGTCTCCGAAAAATATTGCACATCAAACTTCATTTCTTTAAAATCCTCGTAATAAATTTGTTCCAGGCCATCGCTTAGTTCTTGAAAGCGTAAAGCTCTGTTGGTTTCCCCCACTAAAAAGCCTGCGTGTGGAGGAGCATCTTCTAGCAGGAAATTCTCTTTATCATCCGTTGCAGAATAAGGCGTATTGTTCATGTTGAATAAATAACCCGATTCAGGATTCTCATAATACGGCAAATCATAAATAGAATAAAAATCATCTTCCCATAAATTGTCCGAGCTTGTACCCTTTAAAACGTTCTTCCAATCATAAGAATCTTTTCGACCTTTGGGAATTAATGCATTACTCAATAGAAGAATGTTGTCTTCTTTGTCGGCATAAATGACATTTAGAGATGCTATTCCCTGTATTTCTAATGCCTGTTTAAACTCTTTTAAGTTCTTTGCTTTATTCATGTGAAACCACTGTTCTGCCGAATTAATCCGCATGCTTGAAGGCATTCGGAAAGCGAAGTAGCCATTTTTAGTTTTAATTGTAGGTCCGTAATTGCTCACGTAAAATTTCTTGGAAACCGGAATTTTTATGGGTCCAACTTTTACTTTTATTTTCTTCTTGCGTTCTTCTAGAGGCAAGTATTCTCCATCAAACAAATAGTGGTTCTTTTTCTTCGGATGCATTTCTAATAAATAAACATCGGACAAGTCGGGGTAATTTACAGTATGTGTCCAACCCAAGTTTTCATTGGTACCAACGAACAAGCTAACTCCTGTGGTAAACTTTGCGCCCATCATGTTCCAGCCTTCTTCGGAAACCACATGGGCTTCGTACCAAGCAAAAGGCCCCTCCAAGGGTTGGTGCGAATTACTGATCATCCAGGTATTTTCTCCCGTCTTTTTTTTACTAAAGGCAAAGGCATTCGACCCTCCCGTAGCACCCATTTCTGTGGCAGCAGCTTTCAATTTGTTTTGCATAGCGTTGCCCATGTCAAAGACTGCGTTTGACATAATTAAACCTCCAAATAAATAGGCTTTAACAATGTCTTTTTCTGTAACTGGAAACACGCCTTTTTTAATGAGTAGCTCTTCAGGATAGAGCGCTGCGTAATCATTAACAGCTTGAACAGATGCTGTTAATATTTTATGAAATTCAGGGCTGAAAGCAGAGTCAAATTGTTCTTCGATAATAGGATCAAAGTTCGCGGCATAGATGATGAAGTCGTAGCCCGCGCCCATCTTACCCCAATGTTCACCAGCCTTCCCTCGCAGTCCAGCATACACCAATTGAATGTTTTCGAAATCGTCTTCGCATTGCGCCCAGACCAATCCGTAAGCTGCATCTGCATCGGTTTTTCCGTATATATGAGGAACGCCATAAGCATCTCTGATAATACTTATGTCTTTAGTGTTTATTCCTACTTTTTCTTGTGCTTGTACTGTTTGACTGTATTTCATGGCTAGAAAAGCGAGTAGCCAAAGTCCGAAGGTTTTTATCATGAATATTTTTCTGGAAATCTCTTATGCTTTATAGAAGACGAGAGTGTTCTTTCCGTTGCACTCCTCAAAGAAAAATAGTCTCAATAAACAAAAAATGCCTCTGGCACTCATGAGGTGTCAAAGGCATTTTTATTTTAATTTCCTCCAGAATCTACTTTCGTTCCGGACGCAGTTTTCTTACTTGTGCTCCAGCTCGCCATAATTCAGACTCTCGAAGTTCTTTCAGCTCTTCCGAAAGTTTGACTCGGTAATCCGATTGTGCGTTCGCGTTTATTACTACTTCCGCTTCCTTACCAGAAGATACTCGATCATACAATTCATCGAATACGGGTTCCGTAGCAGCTCTAAATTTATGTCGCCAATCCAAGGCTCCTCTTTGAGCAGTAGTTGAAGTGTTTGCATACATCCAATCCATTCCATTTTCGGCAACTAGCGGCATCAAGCTTTGCGTTAATTCCTCCACGGTTTCATTAAAGGCTTCAGAAGGTGAATGTCCATTCTTTCGCAAAACATTGTACTGTGCTTCAAACAAGCCCGCCAAAGCTCCCATCAAAATTCCACGCTCTCCCGTCAAATCGGAATAAACTTCCTTTTGAAAAGTGGTCTCAAACAAATAACCAGAACCAACGGCAATTCCCAAAGCAACCACGCGCTCAAAAGCTTTTCCTGTCGCATCTTGAAATATTGCGTAGCTCGAATTCAAACCTTTACCAGCCACAAATAATCGGCGCAAGGAAGTACCTGAGCCCTTTGGAGCTACCAAAATTACATCCACATTTTCTGGAGGAATAATTCCTGTCTGCTCTTTGTAAGTCACCCCAAAACCGTGTGAAAAATAAAGTGCATTCCCAGGTTCCAAATTAGATTTCACCATTTCCCATTGTGCAATTTGTCCAGCATCCGATAAAAGATATTGAACGATGGTTGCTCGTTTCGCAGCTTCTTCTAAAGAGAATAGATTTTCTCCTTCTACCCAACCATCGGCGATTGCTTTGTCCCAAGATGCACCACCTTTACGTTGACCTACAATCACATTGATTCCGTTGTCACGTAAATTTAAAGATTGCCCAGGTCCTTGTACTCCGTATCCTAATACCGCTACTGTTTCGTCTTTGAGAATTTCTCTTGCTCTATCAAGATTGAATTCTTCTCGGGTTACTACATTTTCTTCAATATCTCCAAATGTAATTTTTGCCATTACTATTTATTTATTACTGTTAAATTATTTATTACTTATTAATTTTCTGCCAATTCAGGCATGGCTCCCATTTCGCTTAGGTAATCCGACAAGCGCTTCATTGGTTTCGTAATAGCGACTCGTCCACTTCTACAAAATTCTAGTACTCCGTAGTCTTTTAGCTCTTCTAAAAGCTGCTGTGTTTCGCGTTGGTGGCCTGTTTTTTCAATGATCATAAAATCACCCTCAATCGCCAAAATACGCGCTTGGTGTTCTCGTACAATTTGCTCTAAACGAATGCCTTTATGGATCGCTTTGGTTGGCACTTTGTATAAGGCGATTTCTTG
>CALFBW010000040.1 GCA_937951415.1 uncultured Chitinophagales bacterium
CCCCCTAACTATCAATTGTGGTGGTTTAATAAATTTCTGGTTCGTTACTTTTGGCGAGGAATGCAGCAAATAGGCTTTCGAAATCCCGCCAGTCCCTCTCATAATATGTCCCGGATGGACAAGGTAGAGAACCGATTGAGCGATTGGATTAAAGCAAACGATAATCAAATGCTTATTGCTGGTCATACGCATCAAGCTAGATTTCCCAATGCCGGCAAAACTCCATATTTCAATGACGGAAGTTGCATTCACCCACGTTGTATCACTGCTATCGAGATTGAGGAGATGAAAATCTCTCTAGTTAAGTGGTCCATTGATATTCAAGAAGATGGTAGCTTAAAAGCATTGCGTTCAGTTTTAGGAGGACCTATTAAGTTGAGTGCGTATAAATAATTTTATCTTTTTGTCTTTTTTATTGAATACGACTTATTAGATGGAAAGGATATTCAGGATGAGGGCTAGTTATCTTTTCTTCTTGGGTAAAATTGCGGTACAGCATTAGCAGCCAAGCATGAATAGGACAGGAGGCAGGTTTCAACTTCTTTTATTAATCATTGATCTTGCGGATCTTTATTATCTCAAAAATGCTGTTCTGCCACCTCCGATTCGCTCGTCATTTTGCGCATCCTCTTTTCCCGTTCTTCTTAGCTTGTAAATGATCGTCGATTTTAAAAAGGACCTGCATTCAAGGAACAATAAAAATGGGCGAGGATTTGTTGAAAGAAAAAATACTAAATGAAGATCAACAAGCAACTCTTATGGAGTTTTTTGACATTGTCCCTCTTAATGAGCTCTTGTGGTGATGAGGCAATAAATGAAGAAGAGCAAGAAGGAGAAGCAAGTTTAACATGGCAATTTGAATTTGACCCAAATCAAGAGCGACTCAACAACCTCGGACTTCCTACTGATTTGGCAGAAGGGCATGCTGGAGTTTCACCCGACTTTAAAACGATTTCCGCGCATTACCTTGAGCTAGCACCGACAGCTTGGACACAACTAGGGGAAGGAGTCATTATTTATCAAGGAGCAGAAACGCAGGCCGGTGGAGAAAAAGCGATTGAATTTGAAGCCGCTCACTTGGTTGCTGAGAACGAAGTTTTTCAGTCATTCCCTTTCGATGATCTGCCTCCAGGGGAATATCAGTATATACGGGTTTCATTATCTTACCAAAACTATGCTGTGCCAATTCATGCTTTAGGTTTTCAGCTAGAAGGCAACATTGCTTCTTTCTTGGGGTACAATACGTACATTGAATCATTTGTGATAAAAGACAGCAGTTTGTCTGTAAATCAAAATAAGAAGCAAGGATTTTGGGCAGTCGAAACTCCTTACAATGTACTATCGGGAGATGCTAGTCTAACTACAGTTCCTAATCCAATTGCTAGTACTTCTCCAATTCCTGCCGGATCTTGCTTGCTAACAGCCGAACTCGAAGAACCTCTGATCATTACAGGGGAAGAAACCACGGACAAAAAGTTAATTCTAGCTCTTTCTACGAATAAGAGCTTTGAATGGATAGATGATAATGGCAACGATAAGTGGGAACCATTAGAAGGAGAATTAATCGTTGATATGGGCGTAAGAGGCATGAAAGCTCGGGTAGAGTAGCCGGTAATACAGAAAAAGGAACACGACTAGGTGAAAATTGTGTTTTCTTTTACCAGTTCTGGGCTGCTGAAATAGGAATAACATTATATTTGAGAAGGAGCAAGGAGTTTGAGCAGTACCCTTAAGATTACAGAGATAGGGAAATATGCATGAACTTAGAGCCTATTGTATTCAAGAAGGGTTCAGAAGATGTCTGAACATCGATTGATTCTAAACAACTTAAAATATCTAGGAGCAATCCGGATAAATCATATAGTTTTCAAAATTCTGTAAATGTCTAGCGACAAAAATTATGTGGCGCATTTAGGGGGAGTTTTCCTCTACTCTGAAAAGCCAGGTGAATTAGCCGAGTGGTACACCAAACACTTCGGTTTCCGTTTCGAGCACTCTGAAGAGTACAATGCCTACTATTACTCTTTTCCATACAAGGAAACTGGTGGAGGTAAGTACTCAGAAGTAGTGTGGTCTATTATGGGAGCAACCGATCGCCCTCGTATTGAGTTCAAAGGTTTTGTAATAAATTTCCGCGTACAGGACATCAAAGAGTTTGCGGATGCCCTGAGAACAAAAGGTGTTTCTGTTAGCGAGGTGGATGAGTTCGATGAAGGCCGCTTTGCATGGCTTACTGACCTAGAAGGGAATCACATTGAGCTTTGGGAGGAAATTCCAGCAGAAGACCAGTAAGGCATTCCGTCTAATCCATTTTATGCTCGTTAAAAGAGTGCCTTGATTGGTATTTCTTACTTGCTGTATGCCAATGTATGCTAAAATGAAGCAGCAAAGTACAGACCTCGGAACCGAGGACTCACTTGGGGAACTAATGCCCAGTTCGAGCTTTTCCCCCATCGGTATTGATGTGTTGCATAAATCAACTCTACAGAAGCAATTCCTATAGCAGCCCCGAAAAGAACATCGGAAATCCAATGTCGATTGTTGAGCATTCGGAAGTAGGCCGTACTGGCAGCTCCCGCGTAGCCTAAGACACTCAACCAAGGATGTTTTTGGCCGTATTCTTTGTGTAAGATACTGGCAGATAGGAAAGCTTGAGCTGTATGTCCTGAAGGATAAGCTGTTTGAGAAGAGCCGTCTGGCCGCCAAACTTTCGTTGTCCTTTTTAAGGCATGTACGAGCCCGAACATTAGTATTTCTGATTTTAAAAAAAGCAAGGCAGTATTAATTCCGTCATTTTTGCCTTTCCAACCAGCGACTTTAAAGCCAGCAACTGCAACAAGTGGGGCAAATTGTAGATAGTCATCATAGCGGGTCTCAAAATCAGAAAGAATGCTGTTTTGGATGCTAGCTTGAACATCTTTTCTATAGAAGGCGCCTAAATCCCAGAAAGTGAGCAAGCTGGCTGAGGTCAATACTGTTGGAGCGAGATAGACTTTCCAAGCCTTCGTTTTCTTTTCTTCAGGGAGGAGTTCTGTTTTTAGATCTTGTCCAAGTAGACCAGAATTTTGGAATGGAGAAATAAAAAGGAATAGAAATAGAAAAAAGCTTCGCATTTCAGGAATTTTGCTAGCAATGATAGAGCAAGATACAAACTTTATTGCCTGTCTTTTATTACTTTTCGGCCATGAAAAATCTG
>CALFBW010000041.1 GCA_937951415.1 uncultured Chitinophagales bacterium
CAAGTCCATTTTATTGAAACTCCTATTAATGCAAAAGAGCATAAAATTAATATATCCGACTTGCCACAAGGTGTTTATGTTCTAGAATTAAACTGCCAAGGCAGATTAGAAATGCACAAATTCGAGAAGAGGCAGTAAGGATCTTTTTTGCGATTGCAGATACCATTTTAAAAGGCGAATATTACAATTGTGATATTCGCCTTTTTATAGCTATTAAATTATTGGAGCCCTAAAAGAACCGTTCGAAATCTCAATCGTACTTCCATCGGCATCCGAAAGGCAAGTCATAAAAAACTCTCCCTCAAGATTCACACCATTGTCTGAGGTAATAATGATTTTTCCGGCTTCCTCAGCTGCATCCAATGCTTGGCAACCTGCGAATGATTCATTAATCTTATCGTAGATGATATTGCTATATTCTATGTCAGAATCTGATCCTACTCGATAAGTTCCTGGTCCAGTATAATCTCCAACCGCCAAAATAAAAGCTTCTGGATCATCGCCGAGAAAATTTTCTGTTCCTTGAATAACTAAATATACAATCCCAGCACTAGTCTCGAAATTTGCACCAATTCCTGCTACGCTTGCATCAAAGTCTTCTCCGTTTATTTGACAAGTAAAATAGGTTCCAGTGGGTGTTTCGTCTTCTTCCTCCATAGAATCATCACTTCCACATCCGATAAATAGGATGGTAAATAGTAAGGCGAGAAAGGTGAATTTAAAATGCTTCATAAATATTGCTTCTTTGTTTCTAGTAATAAATATAGGTAATCAATGTAGTTTAGCCAATTTAGATATTTATTTTCAATGTTAAACTGTTAATTCTAGCAATTCGGTTGGTAAGTATGTTTATCGAAACCGATTAAAAAAGCCCCCTTCCATTTACGGAAGGAGGCTTTCGTCCTTTTTCGATTAATGCAAATTATTACCTACCCCTTCTCCCCAGGAGGCTTTCCACTATTCCCACCACCTGACTTAGATTTATTCGAACGATTTCCACCTTTTGAGCCACGGTAATTATTACTCTTTCCAGTACGAGATTTATTGCCGCCCTTTTTGTTTCTATTGCCACCTGAATGACGACTACCACCCGAACGACCGCCTGGGCGACCGAAGCTGCGCTTTGTAGGATCGTATTTTGGCCCTTCCCCTAATTCTTTCGGAAGATCGAGTTTATTAATGTCCTTCTCGATTAATTTTTCAATTTTTCCGAAATCGCGTTGATCCTTTTCTGTGATAAAAGTTAAGGCTACACCCGTTTTATCCGCACGGGCTGTTCTACCTACACGGTGCACGTAATCCTCACCGTCCGATGGTACGTCGTAATTTATTACCAAACCAATACCTTCCACATCAATTCCGCGAGAAATAATATCGGTTCCTACGATGATTTGTATACGCCCTGCTTTGAATTTCTGCATCACAGCCTCGCGATCGGCTTGTTCCAAATCGGAGTGAATGCCCGCAGCATTAAATCCACCACGGGATAATTCCTTTGCGAGCAGTTTTACGTTTTTCTTCGTGGAGCTGAAAATGATAATGGATAAGTCTTTCTTATCATTTAATAAACCTTTCAATAAAGGCAGCTTTTGATTTTCGTATACCATATAGGCCGCTTGCAATATTCCTGCGGCGGGTTTGCTAATGGCAATGTTCACACTTGCTGGATCTGTCAGTATGGTTTTTGCGAGCGTTCGAATTTTGGGCGGCATGGTAGCGCTAAACAATAAATTCTGGCGCTTTTTCGGCAAATACGAAATGATTTTCATGATGTCGTCGTGAAAACCCATATCCAACATGCGATCGGCTTCATCTAAAATGAGGTGTTGCACCGCATCTAATTTTGCGTATCCTAAATTTAGATGCGCAATTAAGCGACCGGGCGTAGCGATAATTATATCCGCACCTTTTACCAAAGCTTGTTTTTGCCGTTCCCAAGCACCAGCATCTCCACCACCATAAATGGGCGCCGAAGAAACCGAAACGAAGTAAGAGAAACCCTCTACCTGTTGATCAATCTGAACGGCCAACTCACGAGTAGGTGCTACAATAATGGTATTCACACCTTTTGAGCCGTCTTTGGTGATTTTATTGATCACGGGCAGCAAATAAGCCGCCGTTTTTCCAGTTCCTGTTTGGGCACAAGCAATAATGTCTTTCCCGTTCATTACCGGCGGAATGGCCAATGCCTGTACCGGCGTTGGGGTGGTGAAACCCATTGCATCCAAGCCGTCTAAGACCTCATATTCAAATCCTAAATCATCAAAGGTTCGAATGTCCTTCTCCTCTTTTTCTTCTTCCATTACTTATAAGTTTACAAAGCCTTTCCTGCCTTGGTGAAAAAAAGTCCGATATTCATCATCGGGCTTTTAATCGGAGGCGAGCGTCTGTAGTCAAATAGTTAATGAACCCCCGATTGTCATTAGGGCAAATCGTCTTTGCCCACATCATAATTGCGCACTAAGTTACAATCATGTCAGTCAAAAATACTATTTACTTGCTTCTGTTCTGCTTTTCCATAGGAGTTGCGGCGCAAAACTCGAAATTGAAGTTCGAGCGAAAGAAGATCGATCATGGAACAGTAGAAGATTGGGCAAACCCTCCTGCGCGATTTGTCGTGACCAACAATGGATACACAAACCTCAGTTTTTTGCCCACTTTTCACACGCAAGATGTTTACATCGTTTTGCCCAAAGAACCCATTGCGCCTCGAATGAAAGGAGAGGTATTGGTGTACTATTATACAGGTGACAAAGGGACTTTCTCGCGAGAAGTGGAGATTTATAGCAATTTCGATTCGAAGCCTTTAAAGTTGACCGTAAAGGGAAACATCAAGTCCTTTTCGGGTTCAGCCCATTTGTCATGTCCGGGAGCACCGCCCGTTTCTGATCCGATCGCCATTTATGAACAAAAGGTATTAGTATATGACGCTGTCACTGGAAAACCTCTGCAGGGAGCAAAAGTGACTTTTGTAGCAGATAAAAGAGAAAAATACAATGAACGTACTCTAAAAGGCGGTTTTGCTTTGGTCGAACTCCCTCCTGGCTTATATAAAATGGAGGTTGGCTTGGCAGAATATCATCCTTATTTTGATCGTGGTTACATCAACAGACAAACAGGCACACTGGAAGTGCCACTTAAACCTATTCCTAAGCCAGAGCCCGAAGAGGAGCTGGTAGTCAAGGAAGTAGTGCGACCAAAAATTAAACAGCCGAATCCTGCGCAAACACCTAGTACCCCGAAAACGCCGCAATCTCCGAGGGTAGTGGTGGAAACGGAAGAGGAGGAAGAACTCGTGAGCGAAAGGGTAGTGGTGGAGACCGAAGAAGAACCAGAACCTATTGAAATTGAAGAAGAGCCAGTCATCGAATTTGACGAGAAAACGGGAGCACTTTCGAAAGATATTTTTCAGGCAAACAACATCGTTTTTCTCATTGATGTGAGTCTTTCGATGCGTGATAACAACAAACTAGAGGAGCTGAAGACTTCGATGAAGAACTTAGCGGGCAAGCTGAGAGACATCGATCAATTAACGATCATTACCTACAACAATCGCTCAGCAGTCGCCATGCCTACCACAAGTGCAGATCAAAAAGCCACCATAAATGCGGTCATCGATGGATTGGTTCCGAAGGGAAGTACGCGTGGGGTCAAAGGCTTGGAGAAAGCTTATCGAACGGCTGAGGACAATTTTATTTACAGTGGAAACAACCAAATTATTTTGGCCACCGACGGTAAATTTTCGGAAGTGGATACCGACGACAAGTCCTTTTATCGCCTTGTTAAAAACGGCTCAAAAGAGGGTGTCATCCTTTCTGTGCTTGGCTTTGGTCAAGACAAGAAAGCGGCTGCGGTGATGAGTAAACTCGCTAAGTCTGGCGATGGAGCATATATTCCTGTCACAGAAGGGGAAGAACAAGTACTGCTTGAAGAGATCATGAGCCGTTCTCGGAAAGAGGGCAGGTGAGAATTTGCGATATCACTAATAGATACTTATCTTTAACGTCAGTACGAGAGATGAATGATTAAAACTTTTGCATGCTCGGAGACTGAGAAGATTTGGCTGGGTACACAGTCACGTAAATTTCCTGTGCGATTCAAAATATTGCAAGACGTAAGTTGAGAATGCTCAATAGCTCTCAAACTTTAGCTGATCTTAAGGTACCACCGGCCAACAGATTGGAAAAGTTAGTGGGAGACTTGAAAGGCAAGTATAGCATTAGAATCAATTCAAAGTATCGAGTGATTTTTAATTGGAAATCAGCTCATGCTGAAAATGTTCAAATAATTGACTACCATGCCTAAATTAGATAATGTTCATCCTGGAGAAGTTTTGGCGGAAGAGTTTCTGAAACCTCTAGAAATTACACCTTATCGACTGTCAAAACAGATCGGAATTCCACAGAGTAGAACCAGTCAAATTCTGAAGGGCAAACGACGCATTACCGCAGATACAGCTTTAAGACTATCTAGGTATTTTGGAACTTCAGCCAAGTTTTGGCTTGGTTTGCAAAATGACTATGATATTGAAGAAGGAAACCTGCTCATTGAGCAGGAGTTGGATAAGATCGAGCCTTGCAGTCAAGCCTAAATACTGATAACTATCATTTATTGACAGCCTCTTTTATTTTTGATAAGCATTTGAGGCTAAAGAGCTATCAAAAGAATTGTTAATATCCATTCAAAGCATCTCAGACTAGGCTCCTCTTTTTTGTTTGTTCTTAATTTCGCCCCTTATTTTATTAGCAAAAAAAGACCTTTTGAAACATTCGTTTACGACCATAAAAGTGCGTGGTTACGACCTCGATCTGTACAAACATGTCAATAACGCCCGTTATCTGGAGTACCTAGAAGCTGCCCGCTGGGATTATATTGAGAAGTATTTTGATCAGAATATTTTCCAAGAGCAAAACTGGGGCATAGCAGTAGTGCGAATAAATATTCGATATCGTCAAGCTGCCCTGTTTGGGGATGTTTTGGAAATAAAAACCTGGGAAATCGATAGAAATCGAATTTCCTGCACGGTAAAACAAGAGATCACCCGCAAAGCCGATGGCAAGCGCATCGCAGAAGCCGAAGTCAATTACGTGATGACTGATCTTAATACTGGTAGGCCAGTTCCTATAGATGAACGGATCAATTACTTTCTTGATAACGGACGTTTGCCCGAAGAATAAGCTTTTAGATTAGATGCTCAATTGCCGGTATAAGAGGGTCTTTTTGTAATAAATGTTGGTGAGTCGATCAGCCCTTTAAATTCCTCAAAAGGAATGACGGACAATCTGTATCGCTGGGACACGTTATATACCTGTTTTCCGTATTTTTGAGCTGTTTTTTAAGTGGGCAAGTTTGATACTTAGCCCTTAAACTCCTTTTAATTAGCAGATTGCGATTTCGGAATCCATAAGCGCATTGATCGAACAAATGATAACAGCCTTCTTCAAATTTCTCGTTTCCGCCCGTTTGTGGCTAAATGTGCTACTAATCGGGTTGTTGTCGGTTGCGCTTTTTCTGATGACCGTTCTCTTTTTGGGAAGTTACACAAAGCACGGAGAAAGCATCACCGTTCCTAGCTTCGAAGGCATGACGCTGGGTCAAGTACAAGAAGTGATCAAGGAAAAGCCCTTGGAATACCTAGTAGCAGATACCGTTTATGTCAAAGGAAATTTGCCCTTAGCCATCATCAAGCAAAACCCCGCAGCAGGAGAGAAAGTAAAGGAAGATCGACGTATTTATTTAACAATAAATGCCCCTGAAGCACCTTTGACTAAAGTGCCAGAACTCAATGATGTTTCTTTGAAACAAGCACGTTTGATTTTGAATTCAATTGGTTTAGAAGAAGGGAAGTTGACGTATGTCTCTTGTGTGGGTAAAAATGTGGTCAAACAAGCGACGGTTAATGGAAAGGATTTGCAAAAAGGGATGAAAATACAAAAGGGAACCTTTGTTGATCTCGTTCTATGTGAAGGAAAAGGGAGTGGTTCAATGGAGGTGATGGACTTAACAGGAATGCGTTACGATGAAGCGGTACAGCTGATTCGCCTATCAGACCTCACGCTTGGAATTGTCGATACAGATGATGGATTGACAGATCCTAGCAGCGGCATTGTTATTGACCAATTGCCCATCGCAGATGGTATTAATATGATTCGGATCGGGGAACCGATTGACTTAACTTTTGGAAAAAAAATTCGAGTTCGAGAGGACTTAGGTGAAGATTTTGAAGATGATTTCGAAATAAAAAGCGCAGGAACGCCAGTTGAAGAAGAAAAAGAAAAGATTGTCCCAATAAATTTCAGTGATCCAGAAGAAATGGAGAAGCTGCGTAAGATGTTGTTGGAGAAGAAAAAGGCAGCAGAAGCAGACGACAGTGAGTTAGAAGAAGATGTAGATGATGCTGTTCAAGAAGTAGAGGGAGAAAAGTCGGAGCAAGAAAGCGAAAACGAAAACGAAACGGAAGAAGGAAGGCCAAACAAAGTAGACGACGATTCGCCGACAGTTTTTGACGACCCAATTGAAAGTAATAAACCGGCTGATGACAAGTCGGAGGAAAGTGACGAAAACGCCGATCAAATAGATGAGGATAATGAATAAAATATTGCTAATCGTACTGCTCTTTGCAGGCATTAGCCAATTGCAAGCGCAAGAACAAGTGCAAGCTTTAGGCGCCAACAAAGGCTATGAAACGAGCAATGTAGGTCAAAGAAGCGTTGGCATTGGCGAAGGCTTTTGTGATGACCGCATTTATTTGGTGGCGGTGATTGAATCGACGGTCTTGCCTTCTTGTACAGCTGATGATGGTTCGATAACCATCAAAACGCATAGCAACGATTTTGATTTTGACTACTATTTGAATGGCAATTTGATCGGTGAAGATGAAGGGGATTTATATACCTTCGAAAACTTGCCAGCAGGAGCTTATACGGTTAGAATAGAAGGAAGTACTGGAGAGAGTTGCGAATTTTTTACAGCAATTACGAATGCTACAGCACCTCCGATTTATGAAGAATTATTCGAGTTTACGCCGGCACGTTGTGCACAAGGTCGAGTGAAAAAGAGCCCGGCTGCAGATGTACAAGGAACGAAATTCTACATACATGATCGCAATAATGTATTGCTAGATTCTTTGCAATTGGTCTTTACACAAGTATTTCTAGATCCCGGTGATTATTACCTACGATCATTTTATCCCGCTGATAGTTGCGAGGCTTTTTTGGCTTTTAAAATTGAAAGAGAAATTCATACGGAATTGCCTTTCATCGACGATTTTAGCAACTCATTCGTCTATCCGGCGGATGCGCGTTGGGAAGATGATTTCGCGTACATCAATCAAACCTTTGCGGTAAATCCGCCTTCCATTGGAGTAGCAACTTTAGATGGATTGAATGAACAAGGACTGCCTTATGTAGTAAGTTCTGATTTCCAGACTGGGACGACCGATCATTTAACAAGTCGTCCGTTTTGCTTTAATGGAATGATTGACCCTGCAGATTCTTTGTACCTCAGTTTTTATTATCAAGCGAAGGGCTTGGGCGATTTTCCGAATCCTTCGGGTTCTGGAAACGGTCCTGATTCACTCATCGTTGAATTCAAAGACAGCGAAGAGGGCTGGCATGAAGTATGGGCAACCGATGCAGCGACTCCTCCCACCGATAAGTTTGATTTGGTTAAAATTCCCGTCTTAGACTTTCCAGAATTTACCAGCACACAGACCTTCTTCGATGATGGATTTCAATTCCGTTTTAGAGCTGTTGGTGCACAAAATGGATTGTTAGATCCTTGGCATTTAG
>CALFBW010000042.1 GCA_937951415.1 uncultured Chitinophagales bacterium
GCCGTTTTTCCGCTAGAAGTAACTCCATGAACAAGCGCAACTTTCCCCTGTGATAGATGTTCGGAAATATTTTTCTTTGCGACTTCTTGTTCTTCCGTCAATCGAAAATCAATAATTACCTCATCGTATTTATCGTCTAGTCGAGAGACTTTTATTTTTTGCTTTTCAAAAACACCTTTCTTCACCAAAGCATTTAAAGCAGCGGTGGTTCCCTCCACCTTTTTAACCACCTGCGAAGCCTTCACAAATTCTCCATCACGAGAAAGCGACAGGTAAGACATAAATATCTGCAGCTGCTTTGGCGCTCTTTTTTCGAGTTGGTCAAATAAATCGCGCTGTACTTGCTCTTCCTTAAATTCAGCAGATAACTTCACAAAGAATTCTCGCTTTTCTCTGTATAGGTTTTTTAATTCCTCCGAAACTAATAATATTTCTCGCTCTAGCATGGACTTGATGAGCCGGTAAACTTGCTTTCGTCCTAGTAAGCTCCGAATCTCTTCTAGCTTTAATTCCGTACGATTCTCTAAAGTTTCAACGATCAAATCTTCTTGCGGAGGCAGTGTGGGATATTCTTCCCCATTAAAGTCGGGATGTAAACGAATGGTCGTCTCACTGTTCATTTTTAGTCCTGCAGGTAGCGCGGCAATCATTATGGCTCCAATCGGGCACATGTAATATTCCGCCATCCACTCCCAGAACCTAAAATGCACTTCGTCCATGATGGGTTCTTCGTCGAGTACATTTATTATTGGCTTAGTGGCCTGCACAAATTCTCCATCTAGCACATGTCGTACCAAGGCGCCGTAGGTTCTTCGCTTTCCGAATTGGACCTCCACACGCATACCGACTTTGACTTTCCCCAGCCAATCCGTGGGAATTCCATACGAATAGGTTTGATCTATTGCGAGCGGCAATATCACTTGTACGGCTTGTGAAAATTTAGTTTGCTTAGGGTCCACTATATTTATTATTTGAAAAATAAAAACGAATGCACGGCGTCAATGTATAGGAAGTCATACCATCCAGAAAATCGCCTATTTATTTTAGAGATAAAAGCCTTCAAATGCTGTCTCAAAGGGTGCCTTCATCTTTTCTATCGTCAATTTTTCTAGCAAATTAAATGTACGCCACTCTACCGTAGCTGGATCATCATTTGCAAAACTGCTTTTGGTAATTTTCATTTTATTACTTAGAAAATTGATACTGTAATCAATAGTAGATCCGCTTCCTCGATGTGCTTCCTGAAAGTCGTAACCAATCAAAACGAATTTATTTTCTTCAAAGCGAAATTTATATTTATGGTAAGATGTGCTCCAACTTCCTGCACTGTACCAAAATCTAAAACTAATTTCTAAGACCCCTTTCTCACTGATCTTGAAACCCTCAAAGGGTTCATCCATTGTTGGTGAATCACGAAGTAGAATGAAAGTATCAGACAAGAATTTCTGTTCATAGATTCCTGCCTCCGTACCAAAATAGATTCCTAAAATTCGAGTGTTTAAATCAATGGTAGATGTTCCAATTCCCTCATGGGATTCCATTTTGCTTGAGTCGGTTTCTTGTATAGCAAAAACGATATCATTAATGCCATCTTTATTCAAGTCTCCGTGCTCGTAATCCAAAAGCTTCCAATTAGGAGGAATGATTTCTTCTAAAGACTTTCCTGTTTCCTTCAAAGGAACTGAAGTCTGTCCAAAACAATTTAGGAGACAAAAGAAAGAAAAAAGTAGGAATGCGTAATTCATTTACTGTTTAGAATGCTCTTTTATTTATTACTAATAAATAAATCAAATAATCGGATGTCTTTCAAATTTGATTCCCTCCTTCCAAATGTAACGCATCGTCCAATGCGTTTTTAGTTTATGTGAACCGGCTACCATTACTTTACTGATCATCTTTGGATTAAAATCTCCTACCCAATTCATTTCTATGAAGTCGTATCTTTTAGTTGCTAGACATCGATCCTTGGCGGTAACCATTACTACGCCTTCGATGCCTTTTCCCTGAAATTCAGGAACTACACCGTACACCATTCCCAAGATTTGGCGGCTTCCATTTGTTTTTAATCTCCAGGCAAATTTCAGCTTTTGCCACCAACCCAATTTCCCATCGAAATCGTGAATCATTCGATTGATGTCTGGAATGGTGATAAAGAAGCTGATGGGTTGGTTGTCGTAATAATAAAAGAGCATGATGTCTTCATCGAGCACTGGCGAAATGCTTTTGATGATTGCAGCGGCTTTTCGTTGGCTAATGGTTTTGAAGTGTTCGTGACTTCCACCCCAAGCTGCATTGTAGATGGTGCGAAAATCTTCGGCGTATTTATCTAGTTGAGACTTCCGGGCTTTTTCGATTTTAAATTTGGGATCTTCTGTATAAACTTTTGCTAGTTCTACCATATCGGGATGATAGGGAGGAACTAAATCACGGCCGTAGGTATATTGCTGAAAAAAGGTTTGGAACCCATAGGCTTCAAAATGTGCCTTGTAATACTTGGGATGGTAAAACATGCCATATACGGGTGGTCGATCCTGCCCCTCGACGAGTAATCCCCACCAGCGATCCCGCTGTCCAAAATTAATGGGGCCATCCATCGCGTACTTGCCTTTAGACGCTAACCATTCCTTGCAGCAATCAAAGAGTGCGGCGGAAGCTTTGAAGTCATTTTGGCATTCATAAAAGCCCATACCGCCAACAGGATAATCAGCCCGCAATGGCATATCATCGTGGTAAAAAGCAGCAATTCTGCCAATGGTCTCACCTTTTTCATTGAGGTATATCCATCGCTTTGCCTCGCCGCCATTTAACCACTTATTTCTATCTGGATTAAAGACCGATTGAATGTCTTGATCAAGGGGCCGTATGTAGTTCGGGTGCTTTGCATAGATGGGTTTTACACAATCTAAAAACGCCTGTTCAGACTTCGAGTTATTTACTTCAATAATTGCCATAAAAAAAATGCTAACTTCTCAAGTGGGAAGTTAGCATTTATTAGCGTTCTTTCGTTAATTTCCTTATTAATTGGCCTGCTCTTGATCAATACGTCTGAGGGCTTCCTGGTAATTTATATTCATTCGCTTGCCATTTTTATACACCACTAGATACGCACTCTTGTAACCAATCGAGCGTAAGTAGTTCATGTAAACCGTGGCCTCCTTTTCAGTCTCATAAAGTCCAGAAACATAACGATAAACGCCATTATCAATCTCTAATTCGTAATTGCCATTCAGCTTACGAATAAACCTTTTGTCTTTATTTACCTCATCAAAGAACGAACCCACTTCG
>CALFBW010000043.1 GCA_937951415.1 uncultured Chitinophagales bacterium
GGGAACAATCGCAGTTGCTTTATTTGGAAACTACGGCGAAGGAACTGGAACAATTGGAATTCAATTACTCGGAATAGCTGCTATCGGAATGTTCACCTTCACTTTCGCCTTCATACTCTTTTATTTATTAAAAATTACCGTAGGCATTCGCGTTGAAAAAGAAGAAGAAATTCGAGGATTGGATATTGGTGAACACCAAACAAGTGCCTACGCGTAAAAGAGCGTTTATCAATAGAGAATTTATCAAATTAGCCTAAATGGAATCAGAGAAAAATCAACGACAAGGATTGTACACACCAGAACTGGAGAAAGATTCTTGTGGAGTCGGTTTGTTGTGTGATCTAAAAGCTACAGCGAGTCATTACATCGTTGACTCTGCTTTGACCATGTTAGAAAACATGGAGCACCGAGGTGCATACGGCGCGGAGAAAAACACAGGCGATGGCGCCGGAATTCTCACTCAGATTCCTCACGGTTTTTTCACCAATTGTGCTAGAGCATCTGGTATTGTAATGCCAGAATTAAAAAGCTATGGTGTTGCTATGTTCTTTTTCCCTAAGAATCCTGTAAAAAAACAATTTTGTAAAACCATTATCAAAAAGTACATGCACCTCTACGAGATGGATGTATTTATGAAAAGGAAAGTTCCTACCGATAACAGCATGATAGGTTCGATGGCATTAGCGAGTGAGCCTGACATGGAGCAATGGTTTATAAAGCCTAAAACCGAGGAATTGCTTGGACTCGAAAACCAGTTATTCTTTTTACGATCGTCGATTCTTAACGATGCCTACGAACAAGAACCTAGTCTTATTGATGATTTTTATGCCAGCTCACTTTCTTCCAAAACAATTGTATATAAAGGTCAGTTGTCAGCGATTCAGTTACGTGATTATTTCCTTGATCTGAAAGACCCTTCTTATGCAAGTGCTGTGGCAATAGTACACAGTAGATTCAGCACAAATACGATTCCGAAATGGAAGTTAGCACAGCCCTTTAGATGTATTTCACACAATGGTGAAATAAATACCATTCAAGGGAACATTAACTGGTGGGAAGCAAGAGAAAAGCGATTGAGTTTGTCAGAGACCTTTGATTCGAAGCTCAAAAATGTTCTGCCAATCTGCGATCCTTATATTTCAGACTCTGGTAATTTTGACAATGTCCTAGAGTTTCTCATGCGCAGCGGGCGTTCTCTGCCCCACGCTTTAATGATGATGATCCCAGAAGCTTGGCAAAACGACGATTCTCTCCCAGAGTATAAAAAAGCCTTCTACAAATTTCACGATGCAATTATGGAACCATGGGATGGTCCTGCATCTCTATGCTTCACTGATGGCACTATTGTAGGAGCTGCACTTGATCGTAACGGTTTGCGACCATCTCGCTATGCGATTACTGACGATGGCATAATTGCACTTGGCAGCGAAGCTGGATGTCTTTGTTTAGATCCAGCTAAAGTGATAAAAAAGGCAAAATTAGAGCCTGGCAAAATATTGGTTATTGATCTTGACGAGAAAAGAATCATCTCCGATAAGGAATTAAAAGAAACCATTTGCACCAAATTGCCTTATGAGCAATGGATCAAAGAACACATGATCGATGTAAACGATCTAGAACGAGCAAAAGATGGTTATTTCTCTATAGAAGACCAAGCAGCTCTTCTAAAAAAACAAATTGCTTTCGGATTTACCAAAGAGGACGAACAACTAATTATTCGTTCAATGGCTAGCAATGAAAAAGAACCCATAGGTTCTATGGGAGCCGATGTTCCTTTGGCCATTTTGTCGAAAATAGCGCAACACCCCGCAAATTATTTCAAGCAGCAATTTGCACAAGTGACCAACCCACCAATTGACTCACTACGAGAAAAATTCTTCCTTTCCCTACAAACTTTCTTGGGAGGAACTGGAAGAGTAATTACTATGCGACCAATTGAAGCGGCCGTAATGCGTTTAAATTCTCCTATCCTTTCGAACGAAGTATTTCAGAAAATAAAAGAGAATAAAAGAGCAGCATTTACCTTCTCCACCGTTTCGCTTTCCTTTTCCTCTGAGGAAGGATTGGAGGCTGCGCTAAATCGAATCAGCAATGAAGTAGAAATGGCCTGCTTTGATTCTAAGATCGTTTGCCTCAGTGATCGAGGAATAAAAAAGGACCATTTAATGGTTCCTACTTTGCTAGCCATTGGCTGTGTTCACCACTTCTTGATAAAACGTGGAAAAAGAAAAACTGTCAGTCTCATTGTTGAGGGTGGCGACATCTGGGAAACGCATCATATTGCCACGCTTCTTTCCTATGGTGCTGATGCGGTTTATCCCTATTTAGCGTACGAGACCTGTCAACATTTATCCAATAAAAAAGCAGGAGCGAATGCTAAAAAATTCATGGCTGCTTACAGAAAAGCAGCGAACAAGGGTTTGCTCAAAATCATGTCAAAACTTGGAATTTCTACGATTAACTCTTACAAAGGTGCACAGACTTTCGAAGCATTAGGCGTTAGCCAAAAAGTAGTTGATAAATGTTTTACTGGAACTATTAGTCGAATTGGCGGAAATACTTTTACTGGATTTCAAAAGGAACTAGAAAAACGTCATCAATTAGCGTTCGAAAACGCTGAAGAGTCTGCATTGCCAGATATTGGTTTACATCAATGGAAAAATCACGGTGAGTTTCATCTTTTTAATCCTAAATCGATTCATCTTTTACAACATGCTACCCGTCTTAATAATTACAAAAGTTACCAGCAGTTTACCAAAGAGATTGACAAGGCATCAAAGAACGCAAGCACTCTCCGTTCTTTTCTAAAAATAAAAAAAGGAGAAAATCCTATTCCCATTTCGGAAGTTGAAAAGGCAGAAGAAATTCTCACACGATTTGCTTCCGGCGCCATGTCCTTCGGTTCCATAAGCCATGAAGCCCACAGCACTTTAGCCATTGCCATGAATCGCATTGGTGGCAAGAGCAACAGTGGGGAAGGCGGAGAAGACGAAGCAAGATTTAATGTCTTGAGAAATGGTGACAATATGAAGTCGGCCATCAAGCAAGT
>CALFBW010000044.1 GCA_937951415.1 uncultured Chitinophagales bacterium
GTATGTCCCGGGAATTTCTTGTAGAATATTTTTAATGGTTCATTTTCGTGTCCTTCCCCGCTGTGAATTTGTCCAACAACTGTAGAAAATGAGGCAGCAACTCTTGCATCACCCGTAGTCGATACATGCATTACTTTACAAGTACCCGTCAATTTTCCACCTTCCATGGGTGTCCATTCTCTTTTTTCGTGCAATTCGGTTCTGGTGTTGCTGGAGTTTTTCGAAGTCACCCCTGAATTAGGAGTTTTATAGACCACCCATCTTCTGGTGCCATCAATGACCGAGTAGAAAAAGTCTTTGTGCTCAAAGGTGGTCAAGTCTTCCACGCTTTCTCCATTTCCTAATAACATTTTAAACTTATCCATCACTGGAATAACCTCATGAGGATATACTATTTTATTACTTAAACCATCATTGGCTGCAAAATATCCCTCGTTAGAAATGGAAGCAGGGCTTACCGTTAAACTGGATGCTCCAAACCACACTTCAGCATAATTGCCATCAGCATATTGCTTTGCGACATCTCCTCCATGCGTTTCTGCTCCAGAGCACCACACTCCATTCACGGCTGGGTCTTTACCATTGGTTTGATTGTAAGAACCTAGCTTAAAGAAAAGTCCTTCATCAGCATAAGCATTTTTTCGCTCTACGCCATCTTGTCCAATGGGCACAAAAATATTTTTTACTTGCTCCGGCATCTGCTCCGCTTTTGAATATTCTGAAGCGACTAAATTCTTGCTAAACGTTTTTGTTTCATGCCCAGGGCTTTCGAATTTCAAGTGCATAATTCCGTCTTCCACTTCTATTTCGTAGCTAAATGATTCTCCTAGCTCTATACCATCTTTTGGTTCTGGTGGGTAGGTACTTTCACCTGTACCCAGCACAGAAAAATCATAGCCCCAAATCGGATAAGAATAATCCCAGCGGCCCGAATTATCATCTCCAGCCGTATTTATTTCATAATTCCAAAAAACCGATCCTTTGGTATGCCCTGGGAATTTTTTGTAAAAAATCTTTAAGGGTTCATTTTCGTGACCGTCGGCACTGTGTATTTGACCCACCACCACAGAATATGTGGCAGCAACTCTTGCATCTCCTGTGCTTGGCACATTCATTACCTTTAAATTGGCAGTGAGTTTACCACCTACCAAAGGCGACCATTTTTGCAATTGAGCCAACTCTGTTCTAGTATTGTTGGAAGTCCCATGTGTATTTCCAGCATTCGGCGTTTTGAAAACAACCCAATCGCCTTCTTTGTCTGAAGTCGAATAAATGAAATCTTCATTGCTGAAATTAATGGCTTTCCCAGCGTTCGAACCATCGCCTAAAATCAAATTCCACTGATCTAAGTGTGTCATTATATCACTTGGATACCTTTTTTCACTTGAGCTCAGGACGACACTTTCACGCTGCTTACAATTAGAAAATAATAAAAGAAGAAATAAAAGTGCTAAAGGTTGAAGTATTATGGTTTTCATTTAGTTGGCTATTGATATCATTCAAGCTTTTATCTGCTGTATGAGTGACAAAGTTTGTCGAACTTTATTTTCTAATTCAGTGTAATTTTCGTTTTCCAATATCTCTTTCGATATTAATTTTGAGCCCATTCCTACGCAAGTTGCCCCAGCATCGAACCACGACTTCAAATTTTCTTCCGTCGGGGCTACTCCGCCGGTAGGCATAATTTTGGTCCAAGGTTGTGGCGCTTTTATTGACTTAATAAACTTTGGCCCATATACGCTGCCAGGGAACAACTTCACAATGTCGCAACCTAATTCTTCTGCTTTTCCAATTTCAGTCAAGGATCCACAACCAGGAGAGAACAGTATTTTTCTGCGGTTGCAAACAATGGCAACGTCTTCTCTTAAGGAAGGTGTTACGACAAATGCGGCACCACATTGAATAAATAAGGCAGCCGTTCCTGCATCCGGAACGCTACCTACACCCAATGCCATTCCTGGAAGTTGGGAAAGAACATATTTGCTGAGTTCCGAAAAAACTTCATGCGCAAATACTCCTCTATTGGTAAATTCTAGCAATCTCGCACCGCCATCGTAACAAGCTTTCAATACTTTCTTACAAACTTCGATGTCGGAATTGAAGAACAACGGAACCATCCCTTGTTCTTCCATTAATCCTATGACTTTTACTCGATCCATTGGTGCTATCTTGAAACTCTACCAGATGCATCTCCTTGCATCAATTTTTCCACCTCTTCAATAGTTACGAGGTTGGCGTCACCTTTTATTGTATGCTTTAAACAAGAAGCCGCCACTGCAAAGTTCAAGGCATCTTGATCATTACTGTAGGTAAGCAATCCGTAAATCAGGCCTGCCATGAAACTATCGCCACCACCCACACGATCAACGATATCGGTAATTTGATACGTAGGCGCTTTTATTAATTCCTTGCCATCCCACAAAACGCCAGACCAGCTGTTGTGAGAAGCAGAAATAGAACCTCTGAGGGTGGTAATCACTTTTTTCGCGCGTGGGAACATGCTCATTAATTGCTGAAGCACCGACAAATAAGAATCGGCATCTACCGATCCGCCGTGGGTGACATCAACGCCTGAAGGGTGCAAACCAAAATGCTTTTCAGCATCCTCTTCGTTCCCCAAAATAACATCGCATCCTGCCACTAAATCGGGCATCACTTCCGAAGGCTGCTTGCCGTATTTCCACAATTTTTTACGATAATTCAAATCTGTGGAAACTGTAACACCTAATTTATTAGCCATTTGAATGGCTTCCAAACAAGCATCGGCGGCTCCTTGCGAAAGGGCAGGTGTAATTCCCGTCCAATGAAACCAATCAGCACCTTTCAGCACCTTTTCCCAGTCAATCATTCCTGCCTGGATGGTTGACATGCCAGAGTGCGCTCGATCGTAAACGACTTTACTGCCTCTGCTAACTGCACCAGTTTCTAAGAAATAGATGCCCAAACGTTCTCCTTCTCGAAGAATATGTTTGGTATCGACTCCCCTTTTCCTAAGTTCCATCACTGCACATTCTCCGATGTCAGTTGGAGGAATGCGGGAGACGAAAGCAGCGTCCATTCCGTAATTCGCAAGTGAAACAGCTACGTTGCTTTCCCCACCCCCATAGACGACATCAAAAGAATAGGTCTGGGAGAATCGCTTAAAGCCCGGAGGGCTCAGTCTAAGCATAATTTCTCCAAAGGTGACTATTCGTTTCATTCCTTTCTCTCGTTTA
>CALFBW010000045.1 GCA_937951415.1 uncultured Chitinophagales bacterium
CCAGCGGGAAGAACGAAACAAAGAAAAGGAAAAAACTCCGCAAGGGCCTATTGCGATAAACCCCAACCGTCTATCACGATATGGCCTTACCTAGTGAGCGTGTTCGCAACTGCTACGGCTTATCCACCAGTTAAGGCCTAAAGCCAATGCACTGAAAATGGAAACACCAAAGTTGAGAGCGTGAACGTGAAATCCCAGAGCTGGGATTGCTAAAAGAACCGCAGCTGCAAACAATAGCAGTGGGCTAATCTTCTGATGGTTTCGATAACTGAAAGCTAAAGCGATACCTGCTAAAAGCAAACTGCCGCCTAAAATCGCTACCTCCCAAAAGTGACTACTGATAAAACTAGAACCTGAGAACGAAAGCGCAACAATTAGCACTGGCATTAAAGCGCAATGTACCGCACAGAGCATTGACAAAATCATGCTCCAAGAACTTAATTGTTTGATTCGTGTTTCAGTCATATAGGAAGGAAAAGACTTCTTATTAACACCTCAAAAGTAAGCAATATGCAACAGTATTGCAATTTAGATGGAGGCTTTATCGTATTTTAGTAAGAACGATTATGATTTCAGATACTATACGTTTATTGAACGATAATGGACTTCGAAAAACCGATTGTCGACTCGATGTTCTTGACTTCCTCTTAAGTCAAGAACATGCTGTCACACATGGGCAGTTAGAAGCTGAATTCCCTGATTTTGACAGGGTTACCTTGTATCGTACCCTTTCCACTTTTGAAGACAAGGGAATCATTCATGACGTAAAAGATGGCAGCGGCGCAACAAAGTATGCCGTTTGCAAGCATGGTTCATGTTCCGAGCATGGGCACGACGATGAGCACGTGCACTTCAAGTGCATCAAATGCGAACAAGTAAGCTGTGTTGACAATGTGCACATACCACACATTCCGCTCCCAGAAGGGTTTCGTGCAAAATCGAAAAATCTATTGGTGGAAGGTTTATGCAATAACTGCTAGGACTGCTTCAGAATCAAAAAGATGATTCAAGGATCGACAGGATCAATTCCTGTACAAACATTTATTAGCTAAACTAATTGACGTTTACTGGTATCACTAAGACTGTAGTATTATCATGAGGGTCAGTAGCCGTAATGTACAAATTGTACTCCGCTCCTGAAGGTGGCACTGGCATAAATTCCTGAATGTCAAACGAACTCGTGTTCACCACATGGATGCTTTCATGGTGCAGTACATTCGTCCCAACCTCTATCAATCGAAACTCTATTGTTTGCACATAGGTCTCATCGGTAACAATACCCGTCACGAAAAACACCGTCCCTCCTACTAAAGTAATTTCCTCTTGGTCTAGCTGAAAAGCAGGACCATCCTCATCTCCGATGGATTGAATATTGAAATTCACTATTCGCGAAGGACTGCGATTACCCGATGCATCCATCGATTCTATAACTGCGTGATAAGGACCGCTCCCTAAATTTGCAGGAATCGGCACATCTATCAACAAGTCCGTTTGCTGTCCAAATATTTTGTGCTGAAAGATGGTATCCCATTCGAACAGCCATGAGGGTGCTGACTCGTTGTGATCAAAATCGTTATCGTGAATCCGAATGTTTAGCTCAAACAAGTCTACATCATCCGTTGCTTCAAAATGAAAGGTAATCGGTGATCCCGAAAGAAAAGTAGCATCTTCAAAAGGCTCAAGGATTCGGACAGCTGGTTCTGTATCATCTTGGTTACTCTTAAAGCATCCAAATGACAACAAAACCACCAATAAGGATAGTAAGAACCTGCCCATACTATTTTGATCGTTCAAGAACCTAAGTAGTCACAAAAATACTCGGCTCTTCTTTACATATTATTTCAATCTATGATTGATTTCTCTACTCCTTGCAAAACCTCGCGAGATTCACCCGAACGATGAACCATCGCTACCACATAGCTATTGTTCATGTCATAGTCTGTCGGAATGTTCTCTAATTGAAAAGTTTTCGCTACTGTTAATCCAGCCACTGGCGCATCAGCACTCAATGCTGTACCAGTTGCTATAGTAAACATATCGCGTACTACATGGTTGTGCTCATAGTCGTCAATCTTGCCTTCTGGTGCCAATTGCGGATCAATTATATGGCTTTCAACGAGGAAAACACTCAATTTATGCGGATCGGGATCGCCTTCAGTATAAACGGAAGTTACTTCTGTGGTCACCGTTCGGCTCTCTTCGTCCCAAGTATTCTTTAAGTCAATATTCACGATCGGTTGCTCTGTCAAGCGCGACTCAGCAAAAGCTTGCCAATTGCTAAACTGCCCCAAAACAAACAAAAACTCTTGTCCATCAAAAGGTACTCGATCAAAAGTAGCCGCAGGCCAGCCCACAATGCCCATAAAAGTATTAAGCTCTTGCGTTTCATCGCTCACAAAATCTTCCGTGCTATTCGGATACGGCACCGCCAAGTCACCGCCGTGAACGGTTAAACCAATGGCTTGACCAGGCAAAGCTTCTAGGATAGCACTCACCGTTTCATTTCCGATGGGACAGTTCACACACTGCACTCCTGAAAAGTCTTCGATGACTACTACTTTGCTTTGCTTCGGCGGAATGACTGTTGAGATAAAGGAAGTATCTACCAAAGGTGCCTCAAATTCAATCGTAGGGCCCACTTCCTCACAAGAGGGAAACAATAAAAAAGTCGAGATCAAAACCGAAAAAATAGCAAGGTATTTCATAGCTAACTGAATGCGTATTTATTATTAAAAAGTGGACGAAATGCCCATTTTGAGACCACTAAAGGCCGATTCAGGTCGGCAAATTCCTCCAGTACAAATGATACCTTCTACCTGCTTTGCCCAACCAATCGAAAAGCGGTTAGCGCCTTTGGTATACGAGGCCGATAAATCATAGTAGTGCTCTGAGCCATCTATAGCGTACATGTCTGAAATTGAGATCGAATACTTTGGAGCAAAATTGAATTCCACCAAAGCATAAGCCCAATCCCCTAGATCTTGTAAGTGTTCCTCTTTATCACTCCCCAACAAAACGCGATCACGTTCTGTAAGCAAATATTGCAATTCTACCCGCATCGACTTTCTGCGTGTGAACTTATATGTAAACTCTGTAAAAGGCGTAAAAGTATCAACGAAGCGATCATCGCCTTCCAAGGGCTTAGCTTGGAGCACAGCAATATTGTAGTCTACCAATTGCAAACCCATCATGATTTTCCACTTCTTTTTTGGTCGCTTAAACTCGATATCAAAGTAGATTTCACGAAACAACAGCTCGTCTTCGTTCTCCGCATTGGCGTAGGTTCCTGTCATTGTAATTCCCTTCTTCGGGGTGTACACCACATCCAACATGTACGAAAGTTCATCTAACGGTTGCGTCGCATGATTGTAACGACTTACCAATCGTAACGAATTTTGGCGCATCTGTGGAGGTAAGAAATTCACCAAACCACTGGTCAATTGCTCTAAGGGAGACGTTCTGATATCGAAATCGTTCAACTTCTTAACAGCAAGAGAAATACCAAAACCTTTTTGCGAGTAGCTCAAAGTTCCGTACATCATGTTTCCTGTTGAATTGTACAAGGAGTTATCATAGTCGCGCAACACATCCTCCGACTTACCCGCATATTCCAAAAACAAGCTCCAGTTCTTGAAGTTGACTGTATTGTAAAAACTGTAAGCGTACAAGTTGTACTTCGGAACAAAGCGCGTATCAATGCCTTGTCCATTGATCTCTGTGGCTATCGTAGCCATGGTTTCCTCGTCAATGGTTCTGTTCATAAATGAAAGGCCTGGAGAAAAATTTATTTTATTTACTGACCAATTTCCTTCGGCATTCAGTCCTTTGATGTACGGAGAATACGTATTGATGAATTGTCTGTTTTTGGAAATAAAAGACCGTACATCCTTTTGCTTTCCAGCGATCCCTTTCAAGCGAATGTGCTCATTGAGGTCATAGGTTCCTTTTACTCCCACGATAGGATTGTCGATTCCTAAAGCACGGGCTTCATAAGCTCTTAAAATGGAACCACTTCCAAATTGATCATAAATGTAACCACCTTCAAAAGTGAAATTGTCTACCCGCTTCTTCACGAACCATCGCCCGATCCCAATTCCATTCGCCTCGGTTACTCCACCACTGAAAATATCGCTGTTGTTGTACATGTCAAAACGTACACCCATTTCCAAGCTGTTTTGACTGTAGTTCAATTGCAACCAAGACTCAGAAGACGATTTTGCCCAATCGTAAAAGGGTGTATTGGCGGCTCCAATCGCAGAATCTGTGGCAAATACACGGCCGTTAAACTGGATATCTCCAGAAAAGCGCCCAGGACTCGACTGATCTTGCCCGCTCAAGGGAAGGTAAAGAAGCAGACATAGTAAAGAGATGGCAGCAAGTACGCTGGTAACGCGGGTATTATGATGCATTAATAGATTATTTTCGTAGCTGACCAAAGATAGTAAGCTCGTGATTAAACGCAAGCCGCTTTTGTCTATCTATTATACTGAATGTCTTTTTATCGATAAATCGTTAATACTCCATGAAAAACCTGATACTTACTCTCGTTGTAGCATTTTTATTCGCAGGAACCTCTGTAATTGTTAATGCTCAAAACAGCCTGCCAGAGGTAACTCTAGAAGATATTGACGGCAATAAGGTCAATGTTGCCGACTATGCCAAAAACGGAAAAATCACCATTTTCAGCTTTTGGGCGACTTGGTGTACGCCTTGTAAAAAAGAATTGAATAACATTGCAGCCTTTTATGAAGATTGGCAAGAAGAGTTTGACTTGGAATTGGTGGCAGTAAGTGTTGACGATCAACGTGCCTCAGCTCGTGTTAAGCCTTATGTCAACGGTCAAGGATGGGAGTACACAGTTTTGTTGGATAAAAACGAAGACCTTAAGAGAGCTTTAAATTTCCAAGCTGTTCCTTACACCCTAGTCGTTGATGCTGAGGGAAAAATTGTCTACACACACGTTGGATATGTGGAAGGTGATGAATATGAACTGGAAGAAAAGCTTGTAGAGATGACTTCTGAGGAAAAGGAGAAGAAGTAATCAAGTTCCTAAAAGAACAAAGCGAGCGCCCAGCATTTGATTGCTGGGCGTTTTTTATTTGGCCCATCCTAAAATAAAAAGAGAGGCTCTTAAGAAAGATTAACTAACGCGCTAGTTGAGTAACTATCAAATTAGTTTTACATTTGACTAAAAGCTACAGTTATGAGCAAGATTCTCACCCCATTGGAGTTGAAAGTGATGAACCTTTTGTGGAAACACAAGAAGGCTTTCGTGAAAGAATTATTGGCTGACTGGAGCGAGGGTGAAAAACCTGCTTACAATACAGTGAGCACAACCGTTCGAATTCTCGAAGACAAGGGTTACGTCAATCATCAAGCTTTTGGGAGAACCCATCAGTACTTCCCTTTGGTTTCCAAATTGGAATACCAAAAGAATCACATCAGCAACGTACTAGAAAATGTCTTCGCTGGCTCTGCAAAGAGCTTGATTTCGGCTTTGGTCGGCGACAGTAAATTGAGTCAAAAGGAACGTTCCGAAATTGAGGATTTACTCAAAAAAAAGGATTGATTTCACCTACTGATGAAGACTGAAGTAAGTGCTTAGTTATTTTATCATAACACAGATTCTGTTAGTACTGGGAGGACTGGTTTACTTTCTCCTCATCAGGAATCGCATGTCTTCGAAGAATCAAAAACGCGCCTTACTGGTTACCCTCGGCTTGTGTTTGATTATTCCCTTTCTTTCCATTCCTGGGGAAGCCTTTCACTTTCGAGCAGACAGCAATCTTCCTCCAAGCGATCGGGAAATAATGAATGCCTCGGAGGAGATGTTCATCACCGATTTTTGCCCTACTGGAGACGTCTTGGAAGTTTGCTACCAAACGGCGATTACGACCGTAGATTTTTGCAATTGTCAGGAAATTCAAAAATCAAATTTACTGTTCTTTGAAGCCAATCCCACTTACAATTTCCTTATTTGGCAAAAAGGGGCTGTTTGGAGATTTTTGGGTATCGCTGCAATTTTATTATTCTTACTATTTGCCATAAATATTGCTTATTTAAATTACTTAATCGCAACGAGTCAAAAAAGCACTTTAGAAATAAATGGTGAAAAAGTAACACTCTTACGATCTAATAAAATGCGAGCAGTTGCTTCTTTTTATTTAATAAATAAATACATCATCTGGCAAAATGAAATGAATGATTTAGAAGCATCGGAACGCCAGGCAATTTTATGGCACGAATTGGCTCACATAAAAAACCGAGACACTTGGATTAAGTTGCTCTTAAATTTCACCCAATTGATTTGGCTAGTGAACCCTGTCTTTTATTTATTAAAGAGAGAAATGGAACGCTTAAGCGAATTTGTTGCCGACGAGTTTGCAGTAGAGGCTTATGGAAATCCACGTGCTTATGCAGAGTTACTTTTCAAGATGAAAACACAAAGTCTTCCTCCGGCAATAAGTTCGGCTTTTACAGGCAATCTCTTGAAGGAACGAATCAAACATTTGGTGCAGCCCCAACAAGCTGCTCATCCTGCTTTCTCTTTTATTCGTGTGGCTTTTATGGCTAGTTTGCTAGTGGTTTGTTCTTACAGCATTTTACCACAGATTAATTACCAACTAGGGAAATTGGAAGTTTATCAAGATTTATTGGAACAGCACGAATCGAATGGTGGAATTGTTTTTTGCAAGCACTGTCATTTGAATCATTGATGCGTCTGAAAATAGTTTCTTTTTTAGCCTATTCTATCAATTAAATAGTCAACTTTTTCTCTCTCAGTTAAACTATCAACAAAAAAGAAAAAAGCTTCAT
>CALFBW010000046.1 GCA_937951415.1 uncultured Chitinophagales bacterium
CCAAGAAAGCATTTTACTCCTTTTATTATAAAGATGGTTAATAAGAGGGTCTTCGAAAGTGTTTATTAGTTTTACTCCCTTTTTGCTTATTCCTATGATCTTAGTTTTATGTCTTAATGCTTCGTTTGATTCAATAGAGCCCAGTTCAGTCTTCAATTGATCCTCCCACTCATTAATTTTGAAGACATCTATCCCGAGAATCGTAGCGATTTCTTTAATAGAGCGCCCTTCATTTTTCAGTTCAATGAAGCGATTTTCTGATAAGAAAGGATTTTCCACTTATACTTATTTTTGTATGACGAAAATAGAAATAAAGATCCGAAGAATCAATCTATTTGGCACTCTTGCCTTATGTTCAGTCGACCCAGTCCGTATTATAAAACAATGTGATGGGTCGACTGACTTTAGCTAAACTCCTAATCCTTCACACGAATCATTCTTCCTCCATGATACGAGTGATATTCGCCCGCATACATAGCATCAGCACTTACTGGTCCCATCACAAAAGTTCCCGGTGAAACGGCTCGAACCATGTAATAGAAATTGATTCCGTTTTTACTCTTGCGCACACTGGTGTATATATTCACTCGATCATCTCGAATATCAAAATGATCGCCATAGCTTCTGTTTTTTACCCAAGAACCCAGATCAGGTAGCTTATTGAGACGTGGATTCTCAATCTCGAATCCTGCGGGAAGCATATCCGTAATCACGACGTTTTCTACAGAAACATCTTGTAGACAATTCAAATTTATTTGAACGACTAGTAAATCATTTTGCTGCACATTATTAAGGTTTACTTTCGATCCATCTTTTGTGTAAAAGGTTTTACGCACTTTTAGGTAATTATCTTCTTCGACATAATCATTGCTCATGCTTACCCCTTCGCTGTCCCAGAAGTAATAAAGTTTACCATCGCCTTCTACATTTATTACTAGTTCTTCAGCAGGATAATCGGCATAATTTAATTCAATGGTCTGTCCATTAAACTGGGCTACTTCCTTTCCATTGGCGATAATACTTGCAGTACAATTACTCTTGTTGGCAAGCTTTGCCATTTTACCCAAAGCCAAGAAAGAGAAAACCCGCTCTTGTGTATTCATGTATCGCTGAGAGCGCATTTGATCAGTTAAGTGCTTGGCAAGCTGTCCCACTTTTCCGTTATCGGGATCGACATCTAATAAACAATTAAGCGAAATACTCAAATCTCTCAAATACGAATGGAAACTTCCTCCAAAAGATTTATTCGCTTTTTCGGTTCCGAATTCATCAGGAATTAGATCTCGCATTTTACGCTGATCTCCAATTTGACCGTAAGCAGCTCCTAGTAAATAATGTCCATCTCGCCCTAATAGTTCAGGATGTCCTTTGTAGTAGTTCATGGTAGAAACTTGTGGATCGCCCAACATTGCCAAGACGTATAATGTATATGGAATTTCTTTGCGAGCGATATTTTTCCATTTCCCATTGTTGTAATAATATTTGAAGGTTTCACGGTCGCGCAACTGATCTTTTAGCCATTTCGTCATGCGTTTCTTTACGCCTTGGTGTACTTCAAAACCTGCCTTTTCTGCCTCTGCTAAAAAGTGCAACGCGTAGACCGTTCCCCACCAACTGTGGTAACCTCCTCCAGGCCAATAAGTCAAAGAGCCATTGCTCATTTGCATGCCCTCCACTTTATAAACGGCTTGTTGCACATTGTAAGCGGGGCTTTTATTATCCGTATCATCCTCGTATAGATTCTTCACTAGGTCTTGATAATAAATTTGTGGAAACGCCCTAGAAATAGTTTGTTCTAAACAGCCATGCGGATAGCGAACTAGGTAATCTAAATCTTCTGCGAATTCGTAAATAGGGGAGTTGGTGAGAATAAATTTGCCATCAATACTCGAAGGAACAAAGTCGCCGGTCCAAGCAATATTGGTACTTTGACCGGATGGAAGTGCTCCTGAACCGCTCTTCTTTTGTAGAGAAGTGGCTGGACGTACAGGTATTTTTATTTCTTCAGTAAACTGTTCTCCCAAGGCATCTACAGATACTTTTATTTTTCCGTGATCAATTTCAGGTTCAGCATAAGCATTAAAGAAAACTCTAGCTTCGCTGTTAGGAAGAATCTGAACAGTCTTAGATTTTTCTCCCTGTAGAGTTACTGGCCCTTCAGCACTAATTGTAGCAGTACCACTTGCTGTCTTTTCCGTTGTATTCGAAATGGTAACTGGAATTTTTATGGTGTCCTGTGGACTTAAGAAGCGGGGGAGGGCAGTACTAATAACAATGGGATCTGCTACTTTCATGTTTTCATCCACAGATGCAAATCGATTTCCTTTGTAGGCCACCGCCATGATCCTTAAATCTCCTGAAAATTGTGGGAGATCTATTTCGAACTTCGCTTTTCCTGCGCCGTCACTTTTAACGATACCACTCCAAAAAGTAGTCAGCTGAACCCGTTCTGAAGCGAGTGGATTTACGCGTTTGGCTTGATCGTAACCCATTCCATCACCACCAATCAATCCTTGACTAGTGGAAAGCTCCTCAAACAGCTGCGGATACAAATCATAGCTCCTAACCTGCAGCGCTCTATTTTGATAAAAGAAATCATAAGGCTCTGGGGTTTTGTAGTTCTTCAATTGTAATATCCCTTCATCTACCACGGCAATGGTTAATTCAGTATTTGCTTCGGTTTTTATAGCTATTACCTGCTTGGTTTTTGAGCGCGATTTTTCCACGGCTGTAACTTCTAAAGGCAATTGGTTTTTCTTATCTTCTACAGAGAAAGAAGAGTATCCATGTGCAACAGTTAAGGGGATTCCTCCTTCTTTGTGTGCTTTGAAAAGCGTAGCACTAACAAAAGCATTTGGCAGGTGTTCATCATCAATAAGGAATGTAAACTCTGACGATTTCTTATCGGTATTTACATAAAAGTATTTAGTGACTTCATCGCGTTCAATAGTTACCAGAAGTTTTCCTGCAAAGGGTGTTTTTAATAAAACCTTCGCTTCTTCTCCAACATTGTATTTTTCCTTGTCGAATGAGATGTCAATTTTCCCTTCTTTATTTACTTCAAATGAGGTAGATTCCGTTTCTCCCCAACCATACGCATAGAAGTGCCGAGAAACATAGTAGGTTCCGCCCACGGGCTTTATTCGAATTTCATATTCACCTGAAACTTCTGGTAGGAAACTCACTTGACTGTTCGAACCTCGAAGCTGTGTTTGTTGATCGTATAAAATGGTTTCTTTCTTTTGGGAGCGATAATTGTAATAGCCACTTGAAGATTTTTCTAGCACCGTTTTCCAATCAAAGCGAATTATTTGCACATGTGCTGTTTCGCTCGAAAGTGCTTTGCCATTTCGGTCTACCGCAACCAAGCCAAAATCCATGGCTTGTCTGGTCGAAACGTAATTATCACCTCTTTTTATTCCATAAAAAACCTCTTGGGTATAGCTAACAAAATCGCTAATCTGATGCACAGGTCGCCCAGTTTCGTCAAAGACCGTTGCATAAATTTCCCCTTTTAGTTTCCCAGAATTTCTGTAGCGATCTTCCAATTTGAAGGATTCTTGAATTTGCCCTGCAGCATCTGTTTTTCCTTCTCGTTCTACACGTTCTAAATATTCTGAGCGATTGATGTGAAAATTGTAATCACTAAAATCTTTGCTGTAAAAAGGAACGCGCTTCAAGCTCATTTCCATTTCGTATTGGCGATCTGCTGCCGGTGGTCCGAAAAAATTGGTGGCCGTTAAATCTACATTGACCGATTCCTCAAGGCCATATTCTTCTTTGTCTAAATCGAGTTTTACTTTTATG
>CALFBW010000047.1 GCA_937951415.1 uncultured Chitinophagales bacterium
GAAATTTGAAGAATTTGAAGGAGTTGTGGCTGCGGTCCAATAAGCTAAAAGTTCTTCCGCGCTCTTTGGTGAACCTCCAAGCTTTGAAGAAGCTCGCCTTAGAAAAAAATCCATTACGATTTCCTTCGGAACAGGTAGCAAGCGCTGGCCTTTACGCCGTTATGTATTACCTACTGTTTGAGCGAGATGTTCTGAGCAATGGTACCATTAAAAGTATTTACTTCCCAATACAAAGAAAGTATCGCGTGCCCTTACGGCAGTACCTCGAATACTATCCCGAATATGCTGCAAAGAAGCTCGATTTCGTTGTTTCAGCAGAAACTCGATCTTACGAAAGTGGCGTTGTATTAGAAGCAGTAGTAAAAGAAGAACTGGAATGGGAACAATTGCAACGTTGTCTTTTCGCTTTCTTGCAGTTCTTCCACAAACAAGTAGCGAAAAACGGACTTCAGCCAACAAAGCCACCGCAAAAGAAAAACGGAAGCTTTGAAGATCAAATTCGCGCCTGCGCGCACTACTGTTTGCAGGCTTTGAGCATGCGTTCTTGCGAAGTATCTGAAGTCATGGAGCTGCTGGAAGAAATGCAGAACCAGCTCAATTTGGACGAGGAGAAACACATGCGTCCCGTTCAAGACGAGACTTCTCCCGGACCTTCACCAGAATTTCCTTAAGATTCGGAGCGTTTTTTGCCCCACATTTAGATCAAACAAGCATTTTAAGCGTTACGTTAAGGAAGCCTTAAAGTCCTAACTTTGAGCACTTCGACTGGCTATTTGAGCTAGTTTTAAGATGAAAGTAGGTAGATTGACCAAGCACTATGGGAAATAAGACAAGCAATTATGATTTACTGATCCAAAAACTGGATCGATTCGTAAGAAAATACTATCTGAACAGATTGATTAGAGGCTTACTGTATACAGTGGGCTTGCTGCTGGCTGCTTTCCTTTTATTGAATGTCTTGGAGCACTTTTTCTACTTCTCTACAGGTGTTCGAAAGGCCTTCTTCTGGGGGTTCATTATCAGTGCTGCCACGGTCTTCGGATTCATGGTCTTGTTGCCCTTGCTGAACTACTTCAGATTAGGTAAAGTAATCAGTCATCGTCAAGCCGCCGATATCATTGGAAGTCATTTTGCCAATGTAAAGGATCGCTTATTAAACATATTACAGCTAAAAGATCAAGCGAATAGCGTACGCAATGTGGAATTGATTGAAGCTTCTATCAATCAGAAGATCGACGACATCAAATTGGTGCCATTTCGTTCAGCCATTGACCTCTCACAGAACAAGCGCTATTTAAAGTATGCCTTGATTCCCTTGTTTGCCTTTGTAGCTGTTTTGATTGGAGCTCCAAATCTAATTTCGAACAGTACAGAACGGATCATCAATAACGATGTCGAATACGCTCGTGCCGCTCCTTTCGCCTTTGAATTGTTGAACGGCGAAGAATTGGAAGTATTACAATTCGAAGATTTTGACTTGAATGTTGTCGTAAATGGAGACGTGCTTCCGGATGATGTGAATGTTTACTATAACAACTTCCCTCGAAAACTAAAAAAGAAATCCAACTCACAGTTTAGTTATCAATTTAAAAAGGTTCAGAAGGACTTAGAGTTTGAATTGGTTTCTGGGGGCGTTCGATCAAAAAAATACAAAATTAAAGTTATACCTAAACCTGTTATTACCAGCTTTTCTGCCTCCTTGGATTATCCTTCTTATGTAGGCAAGAAAGATGAAATTTTGAACAATACAGGAGACATGGTTTTGCCCGTTGGAACGAAAGTCAATTGGAATTTCGAGGCAGAAAATACCGACTTTATAAATATCCGCTTCCACAAAAAGGAAGACATCATCAAAACCACTCGCAAGGATGAGGCGCTCTTTGCTTACCAACAAAAGGTGATGAGCGAAGATCGTTATACCGTTTACATAGCCTCCGACCAGCTCGGAAATGCTGATTCGATTGCCTACAACATCAATGTTATTCCTGATTTAAAACCTCGAATTTCTGCAAAACAGATCAAAGACAGCACAGACAATACGATCATCTATTTCTTAGGAGATGCGAGCGATGACTACGGAATCCGTGACTTGCAATTTGTTTACAACATTCAAGGCAAAAATGGCAGCTCGGGATCTTTCCCTGTAAAGCAAGATGGCGGAAAGCGTCAAGCCAGCTTCAGCTATACTTGGAGTTTAGCTGAATTAAACATTGAAGCAGGTGATAAACTCACCTACTATTTCGAAGTTTGGGACAATGATGCAGTACACGGGAGCAAATCTGCTCGTTCTCAATCGATGTACTTTGAAATGCCTACTGAGGAAGAGATCGAAGATAAACTCGAAGAACAAAGTCAGGCGATCAAAGACGACATGAAAGAAGCCGTGGATGAAACCAAGGACTTACAAGAAGACATCAAGAAAATGAAAGAAGCCCTGATCCAAAAGAAAGAGTTGGATTGGGAAGACAAGGACAAAATGAAGAAGATGCTAGAAGAGCATCAAGAACTTCAAAAGCAGATCGAGGAAATGCAAAAAGACTTCCAAAAGCAAATGGAAGAACAAGAAGAAATGCAAGAGTTTACTGAATCTGTTCAAGAGAAAAGAGACAAGCTACAGGAATTGATGGATGAGATGCTGACACCAGAAATGAAAGAGTTTTTGGAGAAAATGCAAGAGGACATGGAAGAAATGTCGAATGAGGAGATGATGGAGCAGTTGGAAGACATGGAGTTAACGGACGAGCAATTGCAACGCGAAATGGAACGTATGGAAGAGCTCTTCAAGCAATTGGAGAAAGAGATGAAAATGCAAGAAACTATCGAAGAATTGCAGGAGTTGGCGGAAGAGCAACAAGATCTTGCGGAGGAAACCGAAAAAGATGACTCGGGTGACTTAAAGGAGGAGGAAGCGAAGCAAGAAGAAATCAACGAGAAGTTTGAGAACATCAAGGAAGACTTAGAAGAGCTGGAGAAGATGAGCGAAGAACTCAATGAAGGTCAAGAAGAAATGCAAGAGAATCAGGAAAAGGCTGAGGACATTGAGCAAGATATGGAGCAATCAATGGAGCAAATGGAGCAACAGCAACAGCAAAAGGCTTCTGAAAAACAAAAGGACGCTTCTAAGAAAATGCAGGAGATGGCTCAACAAATGCAGCAGCAAATGAATCAGCAGCAGCAAGAGCAAGCTGAGGAAGACATGCAGGCGATTCGACAGCTATTGGAAAACCTGATTGACCTATCCTTCGACCAAGAGGATGTCACTAACAAATTGGCAGAAACCACGGTTAACAATACAAACTACACGGAATTTGTACAGGAACAGTATAAGTTGACCGATGATTTTCAAATCATTGAAGACAGTATTGTAGCCCTTAGTAAGAGAGTGGCTCAAATAGAGAGTTTTGTATTAAAAGAATTGACGGAGATCGAGCGAAATTTTGATGACAGCATTGATTTATTGGAAGAACGCAAAAAGGATCAAGCTTCTGTTAATCAGCAGTTTGTGATGACTTCGGTGAACAATTTAGCCCTTATGCTTTCGGAAGCGATGGAGCAAATGCAACAACAAATGGCTAATCAAATGCCAGGTGACGGCATGTGTAATAAGCCAGGTGGAAACAATCCGAAAAGTGCTGGCGGTATCTCTAAAATGCAAAAGAAGCTCAACGAACAGTTGAAAGAAATGCAGCAAGGTCAACAGCAAACTCCTGGCGGACAGAATCCAGGAATGAGTAATAAAGACTTCGCCAAAGCTGCCAAACAACAAGCACAGATTCGTGATGCCTTGCGCAAACTCGATCAAGAGATGAACAAAGACGGGAAAAATTCTTTGGGTAATTTACAAGAAGCACTAGAGCAAATGGAGCAAACGGAAGAGGATCTTGTCAACAAGCGAATCACCCAAGAAATGGTGAAACGACAGCAAGATATTCTTACCCGCCTATTGGAAGCAGAGAATGCAGAACGCCAGCGAGAAAAGGACAAAAAGCGCGAATCTCAATCGGCGCAAGACATTAGTCGTGAATTACCACCTGAAATTCAAGAGTACTTGAAGAAGCGAAAGTCAGAAGTGGAACTTTACCGAACAGTGGCTCCAGAGCTACGCCCCTACTATAAAAAGTTAGTGGAAAGCTACTTCAAAGACATTAGTTTTTAATCATATAATTTTTGGTTTATTTTTGCACTAGCCTATTGTGGTTTGAGATAGCACATTATAGAGGCAAGAGTTTATGGGGAATCAACCATGTCTGCGTTTAACGCTGGAATCGAAAACGAAAAACGTTCGAGAAGTAGAACCGTTCGTTTGTCGGTGTAGAGAGAAAGTTAGCTTTAGCGACCAGCTTTATTATGACATCTTATTGGTACTTACGGAAGCGGTAACGAATGGTATCCAGCATGGAAACCAAGAAGACCCTCGGAAGAAAGTTACGGTCTGTTTCTTTATGGAAGCAGGCAAATTACAATTCGTGGTAAAAGACGAAGGCAAGGGATTTGATCCTAGAAAACTCGCTGATCCAACGAGAGGCCCTCAACTTACACAACCCAATGGCAGAGGCGTTTATTTGATGCAAGAATTGGCACATTGCTGTGAATTTCAAGACAACGGACGCGCTGTTCGCTTGAGATTTGACATTTCCTAGAATCTTCTCCCTTACAACAATTTCTATCTACCTGTGTCCATTCAGTTCTTTACCGAAGATCCCCTTGAATACCTTCATCCCAATCAAAATTCAAGTCTAAAGTGGTTACTAGCCGTCGCCGAAAAGGAGGGTGCTGACATTGAAGAATTGAACTACATATTTTGTACAGACGATTATTTATTAGAAATAAATAAGACACATCTGGAACACGATTATTACACGGATGTTATCACTTTCGATAATCGAATGCTATCTACTGATCCAATAGCTGGTGATATTTTCATTAGCTATGATCGAGTACGTGAAAATGCGGAAGACTTTGAAGCTAGTATAGATCAAGAACTTGCGAGGGTTATGGTGCATGGTCTTTTGCACTTAATAGGATACGGCGACAAAACCAGCGAACAGGCCAGTACAATGCGGGAGAAGGAGAATTATTACTTGTCGTTGAGGTGAGTGTGTAAAACTGATTTCCTGCTTTTAACAATAAAGGCCAATGAAGACTGAAATCAAATACATTGAATTGAAAAGCGGATACCATCACAATGGTCCTGCATGGATTTCAGAAGTAGCCTTTTCTAAAAGCGGGAAGACTGTTTATTTTAACAACAGAGCTTTTCAATCCATTGGAAATAATCGCCTCCGAGGCAATTTCTACGATATCGAATCGCTAGAAGAGTATTGGATTTCAGGAGTAAAAAAAGATAAGCGGGATAGGCATACTTCTGGAAGTGGCATCATCCGAATTGATAAAAAGATTCTGAAGGAATATTTAGGTATTGTAGACCAGACTAAGCTTGAGAAATCAAAGTACGACATTGTAGAGGTTCAAAATACAGCACCAGTAGAACGTATTAAGAAATTTCTAAATGAAAAACTTACAGACGAAAAGTATCAAGTGCAGTTAAATCGGTATCTATGTAAATGAAAGACAATCCGATTGATACAAGACGTACAGGCAAAATTTAGCTAAACGAACTGAAAGCCAGAGACAGATCATTTTCATTCTTTTCCTAGCTCAAGAGTTTCCAGTAACAGAAAGGAACAAGGCTAAAACTATCTCCAAACGGAACCTTCCAAGCCAAATTTTAGTTATTTTAGTACTGAAACTGATTGAAATGGGAACAAAACGCTCAAATCATGTAATCCCCTCTAGAGAAAAAGGTGGATGGGCTGTCAAAAAGTCTGGCTCGGCGAGAACGTCGAAGTCTTTTAGTACGAAATCTGAAGCGGTTCGCTATGGTAGAAAACTGAGTAAGCGAGAAAAAACTGAGTTGTTCATCCATCGAAAAGATGGTACGATTCAAAATCGCAACTCCTATGGCAATGACCCATTTCCACCTAGAGACAAATAGCCTTAATGCCAAAGCATCGGAATTACGTTAAGAACGTCTTCATAAACTGCCCGTTCGATTCTAAATACTTTGACCTTCTTCAAACGCTCGTTTTTACGGTGGTCTATTTCGACTATAATCCAAGAATATCTTTAGAGTCTTCAGATTCAGGTCAATCAAGATTGGAGAAAATAGTTTCTTTAATAAAAGAATCCCAATACTCTATACACGATCTCTCGAGATTACAAGCCAAAGAAGTCAATGAATACTATCGACTAAATATGCCTTTTGAACTAGGAATTGACTTCGGCTTGAGATCGTTTGATAAATCATTCAGAGATAAGCGATCTTTAATCTTAGAAACTGAAAGATATGACTACATGAAAGCTATTTCTGATATCAATGGTTTCGACATAAAAAGCCACAGGGATATTCCCGAACAATTGATTAAATGTTTGCGATCATGGTTTTCTGAAACCGTCGGTCTGAGAAACTTAAACAGTTCAGCAAAAATCTACTCTGACTTCATAGATTTCAATACAGATTTATTCAGAAGAAAGATGAATAAGTACGCTGGCAAAAACACTAGTACTGAAGCAGAACGTTTTGCCGACTCCGAGATTCAGCAAATGACCATTCCGGAGTTCATTGATGCAATTATCGAATGGAAATCAAGTCAATAAAAAAGACCTTTCTTTCATAGTATTTTTGACACAAAGGTTTTCATAAAATAGACCGTTTGCCCATATGAAACCTAGTATGATTTTCCTTTTTTTAGGATTCTTTCTC
>CALFBW010000048.1 GCA_937951415.1 uncultured Chitinophagales bacterium
GGGGAAAACTTAGCCGCAGAGGAAACGCAAAAGAACACCTTCGAGGTGGAGCGCGAATATTACAAGCTAGAAATCCAGGAAAGCAGAAAGGGCGTCATCAACTATAAAAAGGTGCCCATGAAAGCCAATGAATGGAAAAGCGGTGACGACATTTTAGTTAAAGTAAAAGTCTCTGCGGAAAGCGATCAAGATTATGTTTTGGTGGAAGATCCAATTCCTGCGGGCTGCGAATTTATTCGTGATACGGACAGCTACATCATCGAAGGGGAAAACAATTTCCAAGGACGAAAGCAACGCGGTTACTGGAGTTATTGGTATTCTCATCAAGAATACCGCGACAATCGTTTTGCCATGACGGTAACGAAAATGCGCAAAGGAGATTACGAATATTCCTATTTATTAAAGGCACAAATTCCTGGCGACTACAAAGTATCTCCTGCCGTAGCTCAACTCATGTATTATCCCGAATACAGAGGTTACAGCGAATTTGAATCTGTTAAAATTCAGGAATAAATAATAAATTCAAAATTCGTCAGTTTTTATTACTGATAGATGAATGGTCTGATGAGGAAAGCCCGCAGTATCGTAGGATATTGCGGGCTTTTTTATTTATTGACAATAAAAATTATTCTTCAACTAAGCTCGTTGCTGATCGATAGTCATCGAAAATGATCACCCAATCGCCACTAGGGGTAAAGTACAATTTATTAATCTCTACTTTTCTGGCAGCTAATTGCTTTACAACCGAAACCAATTTATTGCTGAGCTTTTTAGGGAGACTTGCAGCCATTCTATTCTTTCCGAAAATCAATGCCCATCCACCTGTGCTTGTAAACGAAATACTATTTATTCCCTGTTTGTATACCTTTTGAATCGTTGGCTTTAGTTTCGACAAAGTGCGATCGTTGACATTACAAGTAAAGCCATTACTATTTCTCCCATAAATAGCGATCCAACCTTTGTTCGTGTGGTGCGTAAAAACAACATCCTGTAAAGGCTGCCCTTGCTTTTCGGTTAAATTATTAGAGGCTGCTAATAACTGATTACTACTCTCTTCGGTCATCGAAGTAGAAATTCCAAAACCGTTGTGATAGGTGATAAAATATTCCCCATCAGGCGCCAATGCTATATCGGTAATTTCGTGTTTCTTGCCTTTTAAAATCTGAACAGCGTTCAATAAATCAGCAGGCATTTTCTTATGATAAACATCATTCTTTCCAAAGAGAATCATCCAGCCTCCTTCATCACTAAAAACCAGGCTTTTGATTTTTCTCCGTCGTTTAGCTAGCTCCTTCAGAGCTTCCAACAAATCTCGATCTGTTTGGGTTCTTGGAGCCCTGTAAATGTTGTACTTTTTCGTTTTGGTATTTTCCGAGTTCCCGTAAGGATAAGGTTTATTCCTGCCTATGTAATTCAATGGTTCCAGCTTAACTTCGCCCGATTTATATTTTGCTGGAACCCCTAAATTGTTTCTTCCAGGACCGGCGGTTTCAGCCACGACCCAAGATTTTCCTTTTCCTTTCACAACAGCCATTCCTTTTTCCGGCGGGGTATTGATAGCTGTTAATAAATGACCAGGAACCGTGAGGAAAGCTATTTTATTAGCAGGAATTAAATAGGTCAATATTCCCGCAAACAAAAAGGACTTGGAATCACAATCGCCAAATTTCAAATATAAAATTTGGGGTGGAGTGACCAATCCTCCGTATAAATAATCAGGATCGTTTTGATACGGGATGGCGTATGGAATGTCCTGAATAAATTTCATCGCCATTTCAATGCGCTCACGTTCAGTATCCGTTCCATAGTTTTCGAGTACAGCTACTATTTGTTGGGCAATTTGCTCACAAAACACTTCGGTGTAATAAGAAACAATCGCTGAAGGATTAGGACGCAGGGCTTTCTTTTGGATGACAAACATTCCTTCCGCTAAAGCCTGTTCTCGCATTTTGTTCCAAACAGGAATCTCCGACTTTCGCATTCGATAACTGCCTGTAAAGGCGCGCGGAAAACCAAAACGATGATTCATGTCCTTCATCTGTTTTAGCTTGTAGGACATCGTAAAATGCTGTTTGCGGTTTTTGTGATCCTTAAAGGAATAGCTCAAACGATAAATTCCTTGGTCCACTGAGCTTTCTAGTTTAGCATGTGGATTGAATTTATACTCCTTATGCTCTACCGCATCCATTGGTCGGCTGCTTTTCTTTCTCGTTGGCAGCTTCGGCATGGAAGTGCCCTTTTTTGAAGCCGTCGATCTTCCAGTAGAAGAACGCCCCGTTCTACCCGTCGTTCGAGCTTTGGGAGTGGTTTTGGTTATTTCCTTAATTAAGGCTTTGCCTGCCTCTTTGAAAATATTGAAAAGCAATCCTTTACTCATGTTGCGTGTGGGTTAATTTGAAAAAGCGCAATGTTTCTATCTCTCCTCGGTTCTCCTCACTTAGTTCCAAGTGATAACTCCTGAATTTTGATCTCGATGCAAAATCAAGGATTTCCGTTCACCTTCTCTTCGGGCTTTGATGATGTTCTGTTGATCTTCAAATACATCAGTTAATAAAAAGGATTGAATACTCACTTCAGGGCAAATGGGGATAACAGAACTTTCGAAGTACATCCAAGTGGCATCTAACTCCACTTCTTTACCAATAAAAACCAAATCAATCTCCGTTTCTGCACAAGTCAAGAGTAAACGCTTTTGCACGTACTTTGTCAAATAAGTATCGGCTTGTTCATGCTCCATTTCTTCACCCAGCAAGAGCTTTTCAGTACCTTCTGTCATAAGTGCCTGTTCAAGATCGTCTGTGAAAATTTTCACCGTAAACTCAAACCGTCCATTTTCCGCATTCTGCTCTACCTCAGTAATGCTCACATGAAAATCATGCGGCGAGAAGGAACTGCAAATGCATCCCAGCAGGATAAGGGGTAAAAACAGATATTTCATTGCTATTTATTACTTGCAAAAAGTTCGCCCATTTATGGCTTTTGATCAATCATCCCAATCTTCACGCATCTTATCAATGTCGCGGCGATCTCGTTTCGTTGGTCTACCCGTACCTCTGTCGCGATGACCGCTGTTTAAAAAGACAGCGTCTTTCTTCGAAAAGACCGGTTGAGGCGGTGGCGGCGGAGAATGATCTTTAAAGCATTCGGCCGCCAAAGTAGCTGAAACACGTTTCGCTATGATCTGTTCCACTTCGTAGATAATGGTCAAAACACCTTTGCGTACCGTGATCTTATCACCAACACTCACAGAACGAGAAGCCTTTACAGATTTACCATCGATTTTCACTTTTCCAGAGGAGCAAGCAGTCGTAGCCATTGTTCTTGTCTTAAATACACGAACTGCCCACAACCACTTATCTATGCGAATTTTTTGTAGCTCTCCCACCCTTGTTTCTTATTTATTTACTTAATAAATGCTTTTTCTACAAAAACAAAAGCTGATAATCCTAAAATACCAGACTATCAGCTTCTGCAGTAGTTACATCGAATGTTTACGATAAGTGCTTTTTATGCTAAAAGGTTCCTTAAATCGAGTTTTTTCGCAATTCTTGGCTCTAATTCGGCGATTGGAACACGAATTTGCTCCATAGAATCTCGATCTCTCAGAGTAACCGTATCATCTTCGATAGTATCAAAATCGATGGTTACACAGAAAGGAGTTCCAATGGCATCTTGTCTACGGTAGCGCTTGCCGATGGCATCCTTTTCGTCGTATTGACAATTAAAGGCAAACTTCAAATCATCAAAGATGGCTCGGGCCTTTGTGGTCAGCACTTCCTTGTTTTTCAGCAAAGGCAAAATTGCCACTTTCACTGGAGAAAGCGCTGGGTGCATTTTCATCACCGTTCTTGTTGCTGTTCCTCCTTTTGCGTCTGGCACTTCTTCTTCCATCAAGCTGTTGGCAATAACTGCTAAGCACATGCGATCTACACCAATTGAAGTTTCTACCACATAAGGAACATAACTTTCGTTGATTTCTGGATCAAAGTACTGCAACTTCTTGCCCGATAGCTCCTGGTGACTCTTCAAATCGAAATCGGTTCTAGAGTGAATTCCTTCTAATTCTTTAAACCCAAACGGAAATTTGAACTCTATATCAGCAGCTGCATTGGCATAATGCGCTAAGTTGTCGTGATCGTGGAAGCGCACACTGGTTTCTGGGAACAAGGCTTGGTGCCATTTCATACGGGCTGCTTTCCAGTGTTCGTACCAATCCATTTCGGTGCCGGGGCGCACAAAGAACTGCATCTCCATTTGCTCAAATTCACGCATACGGAAAATAAACTGACGTGCTACAATCTCGTTTCTGAAGGCTTTACCAATCTGAGCGATTCCAAATGGAATCTTCTGACGGGTAGTATTTTGAACATTTAGAAAGTTCACGAAGATTCCTTGGGCCGTTTCTGGGCGAAGGTAAATCGTATCAGCCCCTTCGGCTACTGCTCCCATTTTGGTGGAGAACATCAAATTGAATTGACGAACGTCAGTCCATTCTTTTGAACCACTCACAGGACAGGCTATTTCCAACTCTTCGATGATGGTTTTCAAACCCTCCATGTCATTGTCGGCCATCGACTGCGTGAATCGCTGCATGATCGCTGAACGCTTTTCCATGTAACCCACCACTCGTGGATTGGTCATCATGAACTGTTCGCGATCAAAGGCATCACCAAAGCGCTTGGCTGCTTTATCGATTTCTTTATCGATCTTCTTATCAATCTTATTGGCCAAGTAATCTTCAATCAACACATCCGCACGGTAGCGCTTCTTAGAATCCTTATTGTCGATCATAGGATCGTTGAAAGCATCAACGTGACCAGAGGCTTTCCAAATCAATGGATGCATGAAAATCGCAGAATCAATACCCACAATATTCTCATGCATCTTTACCATGGCTTGCCACCACAAAGACTTGACGTTGTTCTTCAATTCCGATCCGTAGGGACCATAATCGTAGACAGCACTTAAGCCATCGTACACTTCACTTGATTGAAAAATATATCCGTACTCCTTACAATGGGAGATGATCTTTTTAAAATCTGCCTCTTGAATTTTCATAGTGCCCAAAGATAAACCTTTCCCTTTTTTTATGACTCCTTTCTACTAGTATCGCATTGACGATCAATAGAAGGCGTTCGAAAGCGATCATCCTAGACTAAGGGAGGCAAAGTCTACAACTGTCCGATTTGAACTGGTTCCCGACGACATTGATATTTTCAAAACTACTTCCTTAGAAAGCCTCGCCAAAGTCCTGCTGTGTCTGCGTTTTCTGCCAGGTATTTCTGAAAACGGTTTCGTTCAATTTCAGACACTTATGTAAAGTGTATTCCTAAAGCAAAAAAATGGCAGACAAGCTCTAGCTTGTCTGCCATTTATTACGCGCTCAAAACGTTGACGTATTAGCGGGCTATATGAATCTTTTGCGTGTGTTGTCCTTGTTCCGTATTTATTTGCAAAAGATACAAACCAGCCACTTGGTTTATTAGAGAAATCTCTGCTTGCTTAGCATTAAGTAGAACGTCTTCCATTACAACTTTTCCTTGGAGGTCTAGCAATGTCCACTTCAAAGAACTGCTGACTTCAGCCAAATTGAGGTATAATATATCTTTCGCTGGATTCGGAAAAACATTTATTGCCAAAGCTTCATTTTCTTGCAGACCTGTTTGAACTTCTGTTTCATCAGAAACCGGGTTAATGGGCACTTCTTCATCCGCGAGGTTAAGGGCAAAAACATCTAGAATGGAAATACCAAAGGGTATCGCGGATTTACCAATAATATCATCGGCCATGACATAACTCATAGTACCGATTTGCCCCGAACCACTCCAGTTCATTTTGTCAATTTTAGTAAGACCTACTTCCGTTCGTCCCAAATCCTCTATAGTAAACGATAGATGAGTTTGCTCAATTTCAGGAATTCCGAAAACTGATTGATCAAATTTCATTTGAACAGAACCTGGCACTACGTATTCAGGATTGTATTCTAAGCTAAATGCTAAACCGTAAATTTCAGGAGCCGGAATTTCTTCAGAACCCAAGAATATTGGAACCTCGACTAACTGACCAGGATCAACTGTGCTGGGCATTTCTAAATAGAGCGGCGGGTCATTTTCGTCAAAACCGCCTTTTCCAATTTCATGCTCTGAATTGTAATTTAAAAGAATGACCTCTTTGTCAAGCAAATTTATTATACCGTTTCCATCGCAGTCGCTGTGTTTTGCATTTATTCCATTCGGTAAAATTTGTTCCCAATTGGGAGCCACCTGACCGATCCACTCAGCAGTTGCATTTGGACGCAATGGACCTACTTCGCCAAACTCCATTCCGAAATAAATAATGTCTTGATTGTTTGCTATTCCGTCGTAATTAATATCGCCCGGCCAGACTTCAAAACTACCGCAATCATAAACGTCAATGTAAATAATATCTATCCATGCTACACTCGGCAAAAAGGCATATTGCGTAACGGTGATAATATCTGTACCTACGTACTCCGTGCTAGGCGTATAATTAATTTGATAGCCTCCTCCTTCGAGCGGAATAGCTGTAGCAATTCCATGTAATGGCTCTTGACTAATTCCGAAAGGTGCATTTGGACCTGAAACTGCATCTGGATAAAAAATATCGAGGCTTGTTTTATTACAAACAAAATGAGACTGCTCACTTACACAGGCATTGAAATCGGGATTCGTAGGCTCCAAACAAATCCCACACAAATCAATTACAGCTGTTCCACCATTTACTCCAGCACAATCGAGACAATCTTCTGACTCTATGTATACTACTAAATAGCTACCATATACTCCTGTGGGTTCTCCTGCAATTGGTGACCAATTCCCAAACACAATACTGTCTATTCCCATAAAAGTTTCATCGGGTTGGTAGTGAATCAAATTGCTTGCTATAAAAGGATCAAGTTCTTCCTCCACTACTCCATGTTGAGGATAATTAATGGGAAACCAAGCAAATTCAAAACCAGGCCAAGGCAATTCTATCTGGACTTGCTCTTCGCATGTATTGTAATTTAAATATTGAACGCAATTTGAATAAACTAGTGCTGGATCGTCTAAAATTAGATTAAGCGTTTCGCATGAATTTTCTCCTGTACCGTTATCATACACACAATACAATTCCGCATTGCAATCATACACTTCAAAGGGATTACTAATATCTCCGCAAACATTTACTGTGTAGAAATAATTTCCATTCACTAAATATTCGTAAACATTTCCAGTTTCCAAAAGTGTTGCATTAACAATGTCTTGGGGATTTGCAGGTGTCTCACAAGATTCTGGGCAATCTGCTACATAGATTTGAACATCGACCGTTTCTTGGTAGGGTACATTCAGGTCAATATAATGATCAGCAATTCCCTGAAAGTAGTATTCACCTTCCATCAATGGGTTTGCAGATATTACGTAAGGATCACCCTGTATTGTTGCTACTTCAAACTGTCCATTTCCATCATCTAAAAGATCCAAAAAATTTGGCGCAATAATATCAAAAGGAATTTCCAATGATTCATTTAAACAGAAAGTCAATGAATTTCCAATATTACAAGTTTGATAGATCGTCCAACCATCTAGAGTGAGGAGAAAATTTATATCGGCACAAACATCTAATCCTAAACTATTTTCTTGAGAATAGGCACAAACATCAAAACCTTGACAATTAACCAAACGCCATTGATCAATATTCCAAACACCACATTCTTGTATCAAATAATAGTATTCTCCAAAGAATAAATACTCTACCACATTTACGGCAAAATTATTACTAACAGAGTTTAGTAAGAATTCAATATCGTTTCCTATTGGGTTTGAACAATCCGTCAAACATCCTTGATGAACTAATTCGAAAGAAGTTCCATTAGAGGGAAATCCTACATCGGAGCAATCAAGTACGTCTGGATCATTGGAAAAATTACAAACGATATTTCCTTCGCAATCATAAAGTTCCCGAGAAAAAGCTGCTTCGGGACAAGACCACACTTCGTAGAAATATTCACCGTCGATCAACCATTCTTTTATCATTTTGTCATCACCCACTTGCGCAATTAATGCTAGAAGATCGCCTGGGCTTTCACAGACTGTGGAACAGTCTTCAACGATGATGTAAGCATCGATATAAATAGAATAATACAGTCCATTAATAGTATTCATTGGAGATTCACCAAAAAAGTAGTCATTACCTTCAAAGAAAGGATCAGCGGTATAAATAATACTCCCCCAGTTTTCCCCTTCCACTGTGCCGTGTTCTGGCTCTTGAAAAATAAATATTTCACCAAACGGCGGAAACATTTCTACAGATTCTCCGGAACAAACTGTTTCATCGAAATAAAATCCGCTGCAATTACTTCCAATCTCGTAGCCGTTTGGCCATTGGGCTAAGGGTACATCTTCGCAAGCACATTCTCCCTCTGGATTCCAATTCGAAAAGGAACAAACAATATTCCCTTGGCAGTCATAGATGATATCGGGACCAGATTGATAGCAATCACTGACTTGGTAATAAAAATCACCATCAAATTGAAACTCAAAAAGAACGGACTCAAAATTAAGCAAGCCATTTTCTTGAAAGAAGGAGAAATTTTGGGCAGTTTCGCAATCACAGTCCACTACTTCCACAGTCAGCTCCTTCAAATAGATCGGCCCATCGACATCGTATGAATAGCCTGTTAGTTGCAGTATTTCTTCACCAACAAACCCTTGACTTGGAATATAGTACTCCACAATACTTGGCCCTTGTACTCCTTGAGATATCGTTCCATTTTCGGCGGCACCAGCAACACTTTCTCCTTGAAGCTCTCCACTGCTAACGAGCAAGGGGATATTTTGGCAGGTAGTCACTACCTCCGTAAAAACACAAGAAGTGTAAATAGAATAAGTATTTGATTCGCCTTGTGCGAACAGTACTCCCAAATCTTCGCAAATCGGCAAATCAGGATCAGTATCCCAAAAAGTACAGACTTCTATCCCGTCGCAGGTGTAGAGGCTTCCAGACCCTGCTTGAATGGAACCACATTCTAGCACCTCAAAAAGAGGATCGTCAATGGTGGAAGAAAAATGCTGTAAGACAGTAGCTTCTAGGGGTAGATCATTGGAATCTAACCAAAGTTCCCAATCGTCAATGGGCGTATCGCAGGTCTCTAAAAAAATGAGTGCCTTTGCTGAGGGACTAAGCAATAAGAACAGCAACATTCCTAAGACTAATGCCTTTGGGAGGCTGTTTAATGAGCGATCTTTACTATTCATGCTGTGGATTTTTGACACTATCGAAGCCAGTTTTCTGAATCTACTTCAAATCTAAGTCCTCTTTGGGCTTATAAAAATGACAAATAGCAGCATTTATAGTTACATTTACAAGACTCAAAATTTACTAAGATGCTGATTATCTTTTATTTAAAAGTAATAAAAGAGATATTTTATCGTAAAATTTTACTTTGATTTATGCTATTATCGCAGACTGAACTATTCCGTTGCATTCAAACTTTTGAGCCAGATGAATACCAGTCCTTTGCTCTATGGTTAAATAAAGCAGCTGGTGCAAAGGGCGAAAGTTTACGACGCTTTTGGACTTTCCTTGAACTTGAGCTTAGCAAGAAGCGCATTGAGCAGCTGGATTGGATGCAAGTCCATAAAGCGATTTACGCCGACAAGACTTTCAAGGTACAAAGAGTGAGAGACTTGATGAGCCTGCTTTATGCAGCAGTTAAAGATTTTCTTTGCTGGCAAGAACTTCAAGAAAGTTCTGCCGAGAAGAACAGCTTGCTGCTTCGGCAGTTTAGAAAAAGAGGCTTAGACAAAGCGCATGGAATTCATTTGCGAAAATGGAAAGGGTGCTTAGAAATGAGCGACTATCGAGATCATCATTGGTTCGCTGAAAAATTCTATGCGGAAGAGGAAGCAGAAGCGATTGTTGAGGCAAGAAACGTACGCCAACCGAAAGATCATCTACAAGAAACCACCAATGCACTTGACATTTATTACTTAAGCAGAAAGCTACAAGCTCTGTGCGAAATGCAGAACCGCTCTAAGATTTTTCAACGCAATTACGATTTTCACTTGCAAACGGAAATCAAGTCGATACTGCAGCGGTCGGACTATTCGCATTTGGAGGAGGCTTGTATTTCCATTTATTACCTAATTCTTAAAACCTTTGAAGAATCTGAAGATGTCAGTCATTTTCAAGATTTACAGCGTATGATAGAAAAGAACGTTCATCTATTTCCGAATGAAGAAGCTAGAAAGCTCTACCGGTATTCAGAAAACTACTGCATTCGAAAAATCAATCAAAGCGCGACTGGCTGGCTAAAAGAGTTGTTCGATATTTATCAAAAACTAATAGCTAGCGGCCTGATTCTTCAGGAAGACAAATTTCCACATACCGATTACAAAAACATAGTCACGGTAGGTCTGCGATTGCAAAAGAATGACTGGGTCAAAGCTTTTATTGATAAAAACAAAGATCTACTCGATGAAAACATTCGCTTGAACGCTTACAATTACAACTTAGCCAATTACTACTATGAAACCGATGAACTCGACGCAGTAGTGGATCTATTGCGGACGGTAGATTTTAGCGATTTGTTTTACGAAATCAGTTCTAAATACATTCTAATAAAAGTATATTACGACCTAAAGGAACATATTCTTTTGTCTTATCTACTCACCTCCTTTGAGCGGTTTGTCGCTAGAAACAAGGACATTAGCACAGCCAACAAAAAAGCAATTCAAAGTTTTCTTTCGATGACAAAAAAACTGAATCGCTTTCAGCAAGATGCTCCGACGAGAAAACAAGAGAAGAATCAAGCCCGTTTGCTTAAAGTTGAGTCTGACTTAGCATCACGAAAAGCAATGACCAATATTAAGTGGATTAAGGACCAAGTGGCGCATTTAAAGAAGAGCTATTGTTAGGTATTCCACCATTCGACTACAGCACAATCGATTAAGAGCTGCAATACCTCTCCCTCTTTGTTTCTTGCTATATAAACACCATAAAATCCATCTCCATAGCCTGTTGAGAACACTGCCATAGAGAGCCCGTTTTCTTGATGAATAAAATGACTTCTTGTATCTACAAAGTGCTCCTGGACTTTATCATCAAAGACGTACTCCCAGTCAAAATCATCAATTCCCACAGCCAGTTTGTCTAAATTCTTTTGATCGCATAGCACAGCGATTCCTCCGTCAACAGCGAAACCATTCAGCTCTTCTCCTCGAATATCGGTAGAGTCCTGTCCGCTAAAAGAAGCAAAATTCCATTCCGCAATCTCATCATCTTTGAATCTTAGACGAACAAAAGCAATTCGTTCGTCATCTGCGATTCGGGCAATCGCAATATCCAGGGGAAAATCTCCTTTAGGGAAGGCATCGAGCATCGCTTGACTGTCTTCCAATAGCACGGGATCAACAATGTGCAGAAGTCCTGATTCTAGGCGTAATTGACCAGCCGTTTGCCTATCAAAGAAGACTTTCTCGCCTTTAGTCCAAGTAAAACCAGGCTCAAAGGCTTGTTCAAAAATCGAAGGATAAGGTTCTTTTGACATGGTAATGTTTGCTTAAAAATTCGGATTCATTTTTGCCTACCTTATATTAGAGCGAATTTTCGCTAAAAGCGCTATAAGTTCGGAAAAGCTCTCAGCAATAATGGGCTATTTTCTCGATATTAATAAAATAAAAAGGTACGATGTCAGATTATATGAATATGGATACCCTTCGTTTCCAATTGAACGAAGTGTTGGGTTTGGGTGATCTTTTAAAATTTGATCGCTTTGAAGATTGGGATTCGGAGAGTGTGGACATCTTCTTAGATGCGGTAAAAGACTTTGCTGATCAAGACCTCTATCCTGCTTTTCGGGAGATGGACGAAGATCCTGCGCGTTGGGAAGATGGGAAAATCATTGTTCACCCTGTTGTAGAAAAGCTAATGAGAAAGAGTGGTGAACTTGGATTGATATCTGGACCATTTGCTCCCGAACATGGAGGAATGATGATGCCGGCAATGGTTCTACAGGCGGCATATTTTATCATGGAATCTGCGAACAACAATGCACCAGGCTATCCAGGATTAACCAGTGGTTCTGCCAATTTAATTATCGCCTACGGGAGTCAACATCTAAAAGACACCTTTTTACCAAATATGCTAGAAGGTAAATGGGCGGGCACGATGTGCTTAACTGAACCTCAAGCTGGTAGCTCGCTATCGGATGTAACCAGTACCGCTTACCCTCAAGAAGATGGCTCGTATAAAGTGAAGGGACAAAAGATTTTCATCTCGGGTGGAGATCACGAATTCTGCGAAAATTTCGTGCATTTATTCCTAGGACGTATTGAAGGTGCTCCAAAAGGTACTAAGGGAATTTCGCTTTTTGTCGTACCTAAAAATCGAGTAGAAGCAGACGGTTCACTAGCATTCAATGATGTTATTTCTGCAGGGGATTTCCAAAAAGTGGGTCAACGAGGTTATTGCACGACGCACTTGTCGTTCGGAGAAAAAGACGACTGTCGTGCTTGGATAGTGGGCGAACCGAACAGAGGTTTAAAATACATGTTCCAAATGATGAACGAGGCTCGTATTGCCGTAGGTCGCGGTGGTGTTTCAGTGAGTAGTGCAGCTTATCATGCATCCTTGCAATACGCGAGAGAGCGCCCACAAGGTCGTAGAATCAGCAACACCGGAAAGAAAAACCCAGATGCAGAGCAAACCTTAATCATTAACCACCCAGATGTTCGCCGCATGTTGCTTCTGCAAAAGTCGGTCTATGAAGGAGCATTGAGCCTCATTTTGCGTTCAGCCAAGTACCATGACCTTAGTCAAGCTAATCCCTCGGAAGAAAAATGGCACATGCTCTTGGAATTACTTACCCCAGTAACAAAAACGTACCCTGCTGAAATGGGACAAGTAGCTGTTTCCAATGGATTGCAAGTTCTAGGAGGTTATGGCTTCTGTTCTGAATTTGTTTTGCAGCAATACTATCGAGACATCCGCATCATGTCTATCTACGAGGGAACGACTGGAATCCAGTCTATGGACTTACTGGGTAGAAAAGTTACCATGAACGGTGGAGCGGCATTGCAGGCATTGATGGGAGAAGTTAGTGCTACTATTGCAAGCGCTAAAGAACAAGACAATTTGAAGCCTTACGCAGAAATTCTGGAATCTAAGCTCGGCTTGATGCAATCGATTTTACAAAAATTGATGCCAATCGCAATGAGTGGAAAATACGAGCGCTTCTTATCGGATGCGAATATGTTCATGGAAATGTTTGGCATTTTAGTAGTGGCTTGGCAATGGCTGGAAATGAGCATTACTGCACAGAAGGCCTTAGATTCATCAGAACGTAGATTTACCAAAGCTTTCTACGAAAGCAAAATTCACACAATGAAATTCTTCTTTAAATATGAGATTCCGAAAACATCAGGACTTGCAGAAATATTGAAGAGCGATGAAGTATTGACTATTTTAGAAGAACAAGCAGTTGAATTTTAATAATCAATAAGAAATCCTATCAACTTAGAGCGGTGTATTTATATGCACCGCTTTTTTTATGGTCAAAAAGAAACGTACCTTAAGAGATGGACATTCACCAATGGCGTGACAGTGGAAGCTACTTTGATTTCGATGGTAATAAAATATTCTATCGTCGAAAAGGAATGGGTGAAAAAGTATTACTGAGTTTACATGGCTTTCCAACAGCTTCATGGGATTGGCACAAAATAGCAAATGATTTAGAGAAGGATTTTTCGGTGATTTATTTTGATTTTATAGGGTTCGGTTTTTCCGACAAACCGAGAAACAATAAGTATTCTATTTTCCAACAAGCCGATATCGCTGATGCCTTATTAGAGCACTTTACTGTAGGTAGCTATCATTTATTGGCGCACGATTATGGTGACACAGTAGCTCAAGAACTATTAGCTCGTCAACAAAACGAAAAGAACAGCGCACAAATTCTTTCTTGTTGTTTGCTCAATGGTGGATTATTTCCTGGCAGTTATCATCCGCGATTTATTCAAAAACTACTGCTTGGTCCATTGGGTCCTATACTCAGCAACTTTCTTTCGAAGTCCTCTATTCGAAGAACTTTCGATACTATTTTCGGACCCAATACAAAGGCCAATGAAAAAGACTTGGATCAGTGGTGGGAAATGTACTTACAAAATGGAGGTAAAAAGGTGTTACATAAAACCATCCAATACATGAAGGAACGTGAACAAAATGAGCAGCGCTGGACGAAAGCCTTGAGCGAAACCTCCGTTCCCCTGGCACTTATTGATGGAGTATACGATCCTATTTCAGGAAAACGCATGGCGGAGACCTTTCGCACATTAGTTCCACAAGGCGAACTTTACTTACTAGAAAACATTGGCCATTATCCCCAGTTTGAAGACCCAAATTCAGTTGTTAAATATTTCAGGCAATTCCATCAGAATTTTTCTTAGGGCTGTTTCTCGACTAATTTTGGAATAAATAGAAAGGTCAGCATGCAAAGTGGATTGGTATTACAGGAGTTGCGAGAAATCACGGAGCAAATCATTCTAGATTGCGAACCATTTAGAAAGCTTGATGAGCGATCCTTTAATCAACGACCAGCGGAAAAAAAGTGGAGTATTGCTGAGTGTTTAGAGCATTTATGCCTTTACGGGGATTTTTACCTCCCTGCAATTGACGCAAAGTTTTCAAAAGCTAGTCCAAAGATCAAAGATGAATTCAAGTCAGGTTTATTGGGAAACTATTTCGCTCAATCTATGAAAGTCAGGAGCGGGCAGATCGGAAAGCCAATGAGTACTTTCAAGGATAAGAACCCCAGTCTTTTGGAGAAACAAGCACCCAAAAACTCCTTGTATTCGCAAATTGAAAAAGACCCTCAACTATCCCGCTTTCTGGAACAACAAAATCAATTTTTATCATTAATAAATAAAGCCGCTTCAGTTGATTTGAACAAGAACAAAGTCGCCATTACTCTGAGCAGATTTATTCGTTTAAAGATGGGAGATGTATTGCTTTTTAACGTTTATCACAATGAGCGTCATTTGCTGCAAGCAAAAAACGTTCTTCGCAAAATCAGGGAATAGAATAGTCCACTAGTAGAGTACTTGGTCTTCTTTCTTGCATTCCCAAAACACCTTAACAGAACAAGTTGTACAAATAGATTCATCCCTCTTCTTATAGAAATATTCGATTGCTTGGGTCTTGTTGGTGAAAATATTTTCTTCCCCTATTTCTTCAAGATAGCCACCTCGTTCTACATATCTTAAGCTAGACTTTTTCAATCCACTGATTAAGAACATGCCCCCTGTGCTTTTTATTCTTTGTGCTTCCCTAGCCAGTAGCTCGGCACCTGCCATATCAATTCTATTCACTCCATTTGCCACCAGCAACAGATTCTTATTTCCTTGTTCTGCTAGCTCTTCAAAACGATCGGCAATGTGCGAAACAGAACCAAAAAACAAGGAACCATCTACACGGATGATTTTAAATTGAGGGCATTCCTCCGCCTCCACATACTTAACATTCACCCATCGTCGAGCTGTCAAATTCGAAGGTGCTAAATCAATGATTGCTGGCTGTGCCAATTTTTGAAGGTAAACGGCTAAAGACATCAAGACTCCTACATAAATAGCAAACTCTAAATCCAGAAAGAGGGTCGACAAGAACGTTACAAGTAGTACTCCTAGCTCTGACTTACTCGTTCTGGAAATCTCATATATCTGTTGAAAATCAACGAGACTCCAGGCCACCATTAAGATAATGGCCCCCATTGAAGCCATAGGAATGTAGGAAGCAAAACGGGCAAAAAAGAGGACGATAATCGTTAGCAATATTGCTGTAAAAATGGAGGCCATCGGAGTCTTAGCTCCCGATTCATAGTTCAGCCCTGAGCGAGTTAAAGAACCCGAAGAAGCATAGCAAGAAAAGAAACTACCAACAATGTTGGAGATCCCTTGACCTGTAAACTCTACATTGCCATTTATTCGCTGCCCTGATTGACTGGCAATAGCTCTTGAAAAGGAAACGGCGGTGATAAGCCCAAGCAAAGCCAAGGCAAAAGCCTTTGGCATTAATTCCTGTACGGTGCCCCAATGAAAACTGGGCATAGAAAGTGGTGGCAAACTTGCTGGAACCTCTCCTATCAAGGGAATCCCCTTTTCAGCCGCACCATAGTAATTGGCTAAAAGTGATCCAGCAATTATAGCAAACAACATGTAGGGTATCTTCTTACTCCATTTCTTAATCGCTATCGCAACAACAAGTGTTACAATGGAGATACTTAACACGTATTCGTCGCTCTTACCAATTTGCCAAAACAAACCTTCCCAAGTATCCATAAAATTGCTACCCGGAGTTAGCTCAAGGCTAAAGATGTACTTCAGTTGTTTTGTAAAAATGAGAACAGCTGCTCCAGCAGTAAATCCTACCACCACCGATTGAGAAACGAAATTAACAAGGGTTCCCAGACGTGCTAATCCCATGATAAATTGAATCACTCCAACCATAAAGGTGAGGGTAATTGCTAGGCTTACGTAGTACTCTTCTCCAGGGGTAGCAAACTCACTGACCGAAGCAAATACCACAATTGACATAGCGGTAGTAGGACCAGAAACGAGATGCCAGGAAGAACCAAAAAGTGCTGCGATGATCGGTACAATCATACCTGTGTACAAACCATATTCAGGTGGCAAACCAGCAATCAAAGCAAATGCAACGCTCTGCGTTACTTGAATCACCGCGCCTGTCAAACCCGCAGAAAAGTCTGCCTGTAAACTTTCTTTGTTTACGAGAGGCCACCAATGGAGGAAGGGGAATATTTTACTCCAGTTATTCATTTCTATTCAGGCTGCTAGCTTTCCTTTCTATCGACAATTCTCCTTCCGAAAATAGGGAGAATGTACTTTAGTAGTTTCTTCTTTTACAAGTAATCTATTCTACCACTTGTCTTCCTTAAGCTAGGGTATAAAAAAAAGAGCCACCCATTGGGTGGCTCTCCTTATTTCAGTTTAAAATCTTCTTATTTAGACTTCACGAAACGTGCAGTAGAAGAATCTGTTCCGTTAGAAACAGTAATGAAGTAAGTTCCAACAGCGTAATCACCAATCTGAACTGGGATAGTGTTAGCACCTACTAGGCTTGAGAAGTTGAAAGCTGTGATCAACTTACCAGTGATGTCAAACAACTCAACACGTGTAGTTGTAGAGTTAGTATTGAAATCGATGTTCACGATGTCTGAAGCAGGAACTGGGAAGATGTTAGTGATGTCCAACTCAACACGAGTTTCAAGCACAACTACATTTGAAACAACTTTTGCTACTCCAGCAGTGTTTGTTTCTACCAAACGGTAGTAGTTAGCTCCAGTAACTGGCTGTGCATCCAAGAAGCTGTAGTTTTTAGCTGTAGAGCTGTTTCCAGCAGCAGCAACTGTTCCTACAGGTGCGAAATCACTTCCATTCTTAGAACGCTCTACTGTAAAGAAGTCAGACTGATCTTCAGAACCAGTAGTCCAAGTCAACTCATTTCCACCTTCTACATTACGACCATCAAAACTGATCAATTCTACAGAAGTAACTACACAGCTAATGTTGCTTTGAGCAGTGTTCAATACACAGGCTCCGTTTGCAGCATCGCTAATAGTGTAAGAGTAGCTAGTACCCAAAGCGAAAGGCCCATCAGTAAATGAACCAGCAACTGTTCCATTGAATCCTGTTGGAGAAGAAACATTATAAGATGTTGCTCCAGCCAAGCTCACTACCACTGTGTAGCTGTTCAATCCACATACTACTTCACTTTGTACAGCATATACTCCGCATTCTGCAGGAAGTACATCACATCCACAAGCAGGAGCATTAACAGTAGCCAAAGAAGATACACCCAAAGTAAAAGCTGGGTTAGTAGAAGTCCACTCACCTACTCCAGTTTGAGTAGCCAAGCCTAACAAATCATTGATTGAAGAACCTGCGTTCAAGTATGACTCAACCAATGCAGCATCTGCTACATCATAAACAATGTAGTAGATCAAGTAATCGCCTGTTCCTACTGAAGTAAAAGTTCCAGAAGTGTTGTAGGCAACAACTGACTCGTCATCAGCATCAGAAGTAACTGTGGCATTTGCTGCATCAACCAAAATGTATCCTTGGTTAGTAGCAGTACTGAAATCACAAGATGCAACATCTGCAACTAGTGTTCCTGCGCCTGTTAAACAGTCACATGCTGTTAGCTCTTGACCACCTCCACATGGAAGTGTCTGTGCTTGCACATCTGCACTCACAAGTGCAGCGACAGTTAACAACAAAAAAGTGTAAAATAGTTTCATAGTCCTAAATATGAATATGTAAGGTGAAAAATTATCGTTAAAAAGTGGGAGGGCTTCACTACTTATCGAGTAGTTACTCTCCCTTGAGACCTAATAAATTAGGTAGGTCACTAAAAAGAACAAATAGCGTGCTTAATTTGTACCCATAGTTTCGCACTGCAAAGCTAGCTTATAAAGCACATCTGAAGAAGCTAAACCGAGAAGTTTTTTTATAAAAATTGCTACTTTTTTGCTTCTAGACTAAAAGTGTGTAATCCAAAGGTCAGTACTGTCTTAATCTACAGTCATTTTTCCCTTTTTCTTTCGACTAATTTGATGATTAAGGCTTTCATTATCAATAGCAAGTTGCAGAATGTATATACTTGCAGCACATTTTTAGCATTGTGAGAATTTTGATAACAGGTGCCGCTGGTTTTATAGGAAGTCAGCTTTGTTCTGCCCTCCTAAAGTTGGGACATTCCGTATGGGCGGTTGACAACCTAAACAGCTACTATGATCCACAGCTAAAGCATGCACGAATTCAAATTTGCAATGCTTGCGCAGAACAGTACAAGGCACACTTTCGCTTCGTGGAACTTGACCTATGTAATCGAGCAGAATTAGATTCGCTATTCGAAGAAGGCCAATTTGAGCAAGTCTATCACTTAGCTGCTCAAGCAGGCGTTCGTTACAGCCTGAAGAACCCCTTACAATACGTCCATTCAAACTTGGAAGCATTTGTTCAACTATTAGAGTGTTGTCAAAAGCAAAAAGTACAGCATTTCATCTTTGCTAGTAGCTCTAGTACTTACGGAATGAATAATAGCATCCCTTTTACAGAAACAGAAGGCTGCAATCACCCTGTAAGTCTATACGCCGCAACGAAAAGGTCAAATGAGTTGATAGCACACGCTTATGCACACCTTTACAAGATTCCATCTACGGGATTGCGCTTCTTTACAGTGTATGGCCCCTGGGGCCGGCCTGACATGGCCTACTACTCTTTTACGCACAAGATTTTTTCTGGTGAAACTATTCAAGTGTTTAACCACGGAAAAATGCAACGTGACTTTACCTTTATAAGTGATGTTGTCGAACCACTCGTTCGTTTGTTGAAATACCGACCTAAGGCGATAGAGAATCCTCAAAATCTTCCAGATCGCTCCGCCATTGCTCCTTTCAGGATTTTTAATATTGGAAACAGTCAACCTGTGAGCTTGATGGACTTCATTCTTTTATTAGAAAAAACCATTGGCAAGAAAGCTGATCTTCGAATGGTAGAGATGCAAGCTGGAGATGTTCTACAAACCTATGCAAACGTAAACGCCCTTCATGAGGCGGTGAATTATATCCCAAGCACTTCTCTAGAAGCGGGCTTAGCAAAATTCGTTCAATGGTACCGAGAATACCATTCAGTTTAAACGTTTCGATTTACTCAAGTATTTGAATTTCAAAAGACCAGTTTGTTGAAAGAAGTACTGAACTGAAACTTTCAAAACCCCGAGCCCATATTCTACGCTTCTCTTGAAATTGATAGAAGAGGCTTCTGGAAAGTACTTAGTAGGGCATGAGATCTCTGCCATCTTAAATCCGCTGTGAAAAATCTGAGCGATCATTTGATTGTCGAAAACAAAATCATCGGAGTTTTCTTCTAGGGCTATACTCTTCAACACTTCCTTTGTAAAAGCCCGATAGCCGGTGTGGTACTCAGAAAGCTTCTGCCCCATAAGTAGGTTTTGAAAAGCTGTCAAAAAGCGATTCGCTACATACTTGTAGAGAGGCATTCCTCCTTCCAAGGCTCCATTCCCAAGTATTCGGGAAGCCATCACAGCATCATACATACCAGTTTCCAACAATGAAGCAATACTTGGAATCAATAGTGGCGTGTATTGATAGTCTGGATGCAGCATAATGACAATGTCAGCATCCAATTCCAAGGCTTTACGGTAACAAGTTTTTTGATTTCCGCCGTAGCCCTTGTTTTTGTCGTGAACAATGACCTCTTCAATCCCTATTTTTCGAGCGAGAGCAGCAGTCGTATCACTGCTGGCGTCATCCACCAAAATCACCGCATCCACAATATCTCGTGGTACTTCACGATAGGTCTTTTCCAGCGTTTGCGCTGCATTGTAGGCAGGCATCACTACCACTATTTTCTTTTTCCCTATCACTCTGCAGACATAGATTTTAGTAAGACATCCCGATTTCCAATAGCATCAGGAAAATCGGGTCTTAACTCGATGGCTTTATTATAATCCTGCAAAGCTGCGTCATAATTCCCATTTAAGTGATTTATCAGTGCTCGTAGGTTGTAGCTTACAGGGAAGGGAGCTCCAGCATTTATTACCTTATTCACATCCTTTTTAGCTAACTCGTATAAAGATCGCGCCGATGCAGGATCTTTTGCTGCATAAATCTCATTGCCCCTTTGGTAATAAATATTTGCGCGATTTTCATATGCCTCCAATGATTGAGGCTTCTTCTTTATAGCTTCAGATGCCTTAGCAATTGCTCCATCAAAGTCACCTCGGGCTTGCAGTAACTTGGAGTGGCTAAAGTATGTGGGCAAAAAACTAGGATCTAGCACTTCCGCTTGTTGAAAATCTTCAGCTGCTTTTGCAAAATATGCTTCCGCCCGTTCATTTTGTTCTTCCTGTGATTTTTGACTTCCCCAATTCAAATAAGCTACGCCTCTGTTGTGCACTGTTTTATTGAACTTCGGGTTCAATTCAATGGCCTTATTCAATTGCTCCACCGCGTCGCCAAATTTCTGAGATTTTAAATACACTTCACCCAAACCCGCGTAAGAACCGTAATAGGAAGGAGCGAGTTTTGCCGCTTTCTTGAAGTCCTTCAAAGCTGCGGGCATATTGCCGCGGCCATTGTAATAATGCCCACGCTTTGTGTAAGCCAAGCGCTCTTTCGGGTAAGTCTCGATCATATTCGTCCACAATGTTCCACCATTTTTCCAAACGGTACAGGCTTGCATGGTCTGCATCGCATACCAGCCAATCAATAACACAAAAGGAGCTGCTAATAAATAAGGGCTGATGGATCGCGTTTTCTCACTTGTGAAAACCAAGCTGCTCAATAAAAAGAATAAGCCCCAATACGACAGATAAGTATAACGCTCTGCTATGATGGCATTACCTACCGATATAAACTGCAAAACCAAGAGCACGTTTACAAAAAAGAAAGCAACTCCAAACCACCAAATACGGTTCTTCTTTCCCAAAAAGAAAGCGACTGTCAAAACCCCTAGCATTCCCAAAGGCGCTAAGTAATATTGCACTGGCATTCCGTTGCTAAAGTCGGGATACGGATGCAAAGCTGAAAGGCCTGTTGGAACAAAGAGCTTAAGCAAGTAGCTCATAAAAGCATATCCGCCTAAACCCAATCTTTCAATAATACTGAAGTCTTGCAAATCACCAATCGCGGTAGATTTCTGAATCATGATGGTAATAACTCCAAAGACGATTGCCAGTGCAAAATGCGGCAATTTTTCCAAAATCAAACTGGTCTTCCAAGTTCTTCCTTCGTAGTAGTCTAAAAGCAAAAGCACTAACGGAAAAACCACTGCTGCGGGTTTCGATAGACAAGAAAGGAGGAATAATAACAAAGCCGCTCCGTACCAAGCTTTGTTCTCTCCTTTTATGTAACGGAGATGCGCGAGCATTCCTGCTATAAAAAACAAACTGTAGAGCAAGTCTTTCCGTTCTGATATCCAAGCAACCGACTCCACATGCATAGGATGAATCGCAAACATGGCGGTAGTAATGCCGCTCACCCACAAGTTCCCCCGAGCTAGTCTGCAGGTAAGCAAGAAAACAAGCACACAGACTAATAAGTGTAAAAACAAATTTGTCCTGTGGAAGCTACTAGCACTCAATGCTCCTGTGCCTCGATCAATCGCCAATGACACAATGGTCAATGGGTGATAGTTATCGGCAATGGGTTGCGTAAATATCTCGCCGAGCTTCCCCGTCCAATTGTTTAAGTAAGGATTGTTGGTCACGTACACATCATCGTCCCAATTGGTAAAACCATTTTGCAGGGATAATCGAAAACTCAGTACCGTTAAAAACAGTACACCAAGCAACACCAACCATTTAATCCATGGCGGTGAGACCTTTACCTCTGGAGTTTTTTTACTCATAGCTTAGTCAGCATTCTTATAAGAATCAGCCACGAAGATACAGTAGATCATTCTTGGTACAGCGCTTTCTACTATTGCTTTGGCAAGTTGATCGGTTTGGCAGCAATTGATGGCGGCAAATCACCAGCATAAAAACTAATCAAAACCGATAAACCGTCTTCGTTGGGAGCTTCAAATCGTACGGTATGTGTTGTTAGACTCTCTGGCAATAATTGAGACGGCTCAGCAGACACAAATGCCACTTCTTTGAAAGCAATTAGTTGACCGTCTTTATATAAAATGGCTTTAGCTGCTAAAGGAAAGCCAGCTTGCTTGTACTCTATGCTATAAGCATATGGATTTTCGATTTCTAAAGGAGCTTCCCAGTGCGTTCCATCATACTTTGCTTCTTTCACCAATATGTTTGTTTGCAACTTTTGCACGGAGTGAAAACCGCTTGCTTTTCGACAGTAGGCTTGCGGATGGACTCCTTCGATCAGTTGGAAACCTTCCTTAGTCTGGGAAGTACAAATCAAGACCTCCTTAGCTTGCATCCTTTCTTCTTGATCCCACAAATCGTATTGATTTTTTCGGTAAGCAACATTGTTCAATGAGGTAGTTTGACTTCCCGAATAGAAAGCGTACTTCGATGCTTTTTGGTAGGAGTTAATAAAAGCGACAGGACTGTCTTTTGCAACTTCTTGAATCTTACTTGTCCATTCTTCCGCACCGTAAAATTCTTCCGGAAACTCCGTGAGCCCACTCACCAATAAAAGTCGTAGGGCAAAAATGAGCAGTAGAGAGGGCAGAGCAAAATGATAGAACTTCCGCCAAGAAACTTTTCTATCCAATAACGCATGGTAGCACAAAATAATCAAGGGAATACTTATCACCACCAGCCAATGTGCTTCTGCTTTTATTTTTATACTCATAAACAAAAAGAAGACAGGCAAACCAATCAAGATCGCCCACAAACTCTTTTGAAAGTCATAATTTTCTGTCCATTTAATTTTTAAAACTGGAATAAACAGCAACAATAAGAGCGGATTAAAAACAAGAAATTGCTCAATAATAAATCTGATAGGGTTAATAAATGCCGAACCTGCTGGCCGATCGACTAAATGGTATTGCATTGAAGGAAAGTCATATTCCAATTGCCACATAAAATGTGGTGCATAAAGCAAGAGGGAAATAATGACTGCAAAATAAAAACTAGGACGTTTCAAGAACTTCCACTGAGGCAAAAATGCTAGCGTAATAAAAAGAGCTCCATGATATTTGCTATACATCAATGCCGCCATAGCTCCTGCCAGCAACAGCGCATTCGCAATATTTCCCTTTTGTAAATACTTTTTTAATACAAATAAAAAAACAGCTGCGAATAATAAAAGCGGAGAGTCAGGTGTAGCAACGAATCCGTACACTTGAAAGACAGGTAGCATTAAGACCAAAAGCCAAAACAGCCATTCCCCGTTTTTCCGTTGAGGATGATCGATGGTTTTCCAAATAAATAAAAGAGAGAGCGATTGTGCTAAGACAGAAAACAAGCGCACCGCCCATTCCTGATGCGCCAACAATGTGCCCATCTTTATCATTAGAGCAATGGCAGGGGGATGATCAAAATAACCCCAATCTAGATGCTGTGAAAACATCCAATAATAGCACTCGTCATCTAGTAGCTTTAGAAAGGCAGCTTGTAAAAAATTAAGCAAGGTAAAACCAAATAGGATACTCCAAAATGGCCATTCGTCTACACCATTCTTTTGATTCCCATTTTCCAAGCCCTCAATTTAAAAGTCCTCTTCGGACTTGTTTGATGAATTTCTATTTCAAATTCGGGTTCGGATAATTATTACTTTCATCCTCCCCTTCACGAACATTCATGCAAGCAAAATCTTTTTCTATAGTAATGCTTAAAGTATCTTCATTAGACAATGGAATACTCGCATAAATACCTATCGCTTCGGTCCTTAACCAATTTTCACCAACTGAATCTGGAATTTTTAATTGAATTCCGCGATCGCTATAAATTGCTGCTACTTTGTCTTCTTTATTGGCGTCTAGGCTTTTATTAAGTGCGTAAGAGAATACCGCTCCATCAGGAAAGCTGGTTTTTTCTTCTAGCCGCCCTTGCTTGTCAAAACGTTCGACTTCCGAGCGGGTTAAGCGAAAACGGATAGAATTTCCCTTTATTCGAATCTTCATTTATTCCAATCTTTCAAGCGACCAATGGCCTTAAATTTACGAAAGACCTCTCTTTGATGTGGAGCATCTGCATTTAGTTCTTCCGTTAAATCTTGGCCTGCCCAATGCTGATAATGTTTGCCATTTCTCCACATGCGACTTTCGGTTACATCGTAGATAACACCCTCGTAAGCTACCCAAATTTGCTCCTTATCTTGACCGTTTCTCAAGGCAAGTTGTCCGCGTCGGTACTCTGGCAATTCTTCCACTTCGTTTTTGTGCTATTTATGAGCCCGTCCCAGAAAAATGATCTTCTTTACGAGCAAACAAGACGTTAAAGGTAGTTAGCGATCCATAAATACGGGTGATGTATTGCTGCAAAGCCACTTTTTCTTCATCGTCCATGTTTTTACTGGCATTGATCTTTTGCTCCATCACGCGCAAACGATCACGGGTCATCACAATTTTATGAAAAAATGATTCGATCGGGAGCTCCTTCGATTTCAGGTTTTCACTGTTCGGCTTCATGATGAGCGTTCCACCTTTCCATTTGTCTCCTAGATCGGTAATCTCTGTAGCATCCGACCATTTACGCAACACATTTTCTAGGGCCGTTTCCACTTCACTCAAAGAAAGGCGGTCAATAGTGTCTGCTACTAGTTCGCGAATTTCTAAGCGATCATCGTTTCTTGGGACTTCCTTTTCGCCTCTGTTCTTAAAATAAATGCTGAAGGTTCCCAAACTAACTTCTACAACAACTCCACGACCAAAAGATGGGTGATACACTTGGCTACCCACCCCAATATTTTCGTTTTCAGACATGCTCTTGGCTTTTACTTTTTAATGATATTCCTCTAGTTACAAAGATAATACCATTGGCGCATCTTGTTGATTTCTATGGCTTTGCTTCCTAGGAGATTCTACTCCATTCCAAGTCTTTCTTTCCAGCATCCATCTGATCTATGTACCGTTTCAAGGTTTGATGTTCTGGAAGTTCCAGCTCTGGATCTTCATCCATAATTTCGTTCGCAGCTTCTCTAGCTCTGATTAGTAAAAGACGATCTCTCACAATGTTTGCTAACAACAAACCGTGCATTCCACTTTGTTGTGTTCCTTGAATGTTTCCCGGTCCGCGAATCGCCATGTCTCGCTCAGCAATCACAAAACCGTCGTTGGTTTCCACCATGGTTTTCAAACGCTCTTTTGCTTCTTTTGACAGCTTGAAAGAACTCATCAAGTAACAATACGACTTGTCGGCGCCTCGCCCAACGCGCCCTCGCAACTGATGCAATTGAGACAAGCCAAAACGCTCGCTGCTCTCGATGACCATCACAGAAGCGTTCGGTACATTAACGCCGACTTCTATCACCGTAGTTGCTACCATAATTTGCGTCTTTCCCTGTACAAACAATTGCATTTCCGCCTCCTTGTCCTTGGCTTTCATCTTTCCATGCACCATCGAAATGGCTAGACTGGGAAATGCGCGTTGTACACTTTCATAGCCGTCTGTTAAATCCTTGTAGGACATGTTCTCCGACTCTTCTATGAGTGGGTAGACGATATAGACTTGCCGCCCGAGATCTACTTGTTGTTGTAGAAAAGCAAATACTTGCATCCGCTTTGTGTCGTACACATGAAAAGTCTCCACGGGCTTTCTTCCGGGAGGTAATTCATCTATAACAGATACGTCTAAATCGCCGTGAACGGTCATTGCAAGGGTTCGCGGAATGGGCGTAGCGGTCATGACGAGCACATGAGGTGGGGTGGTATTTTTCCGCCAAAGTTTCGAGCGTTGCTCCACGCCAAATCGGTGTTGTTCATCAATAATGACCATTCCCAGGTTTTGAAAAACCACAGTGGGCTCGATCAAGGCATGCGTTCCCACCAAAATGTGAATTTCACCTGCAGCTAGATCTTCTAGTAAAGCTTTTCGCTTCTTTCCTTTTATAGAGCCCGTTAAAATTTCAACGCGCACCGGCATGTCATCAATGAGTTCAGAAATACCAGTAAAATGTTGCTGCGCCAGTATCTCCGTTGGCGCCATCATACAAGCCTGAAATCCGTTGTCAATCGCAATCAACATCGTCATGACGCCAACTACGGTTTTGCCGCTACCCACATCACCTTGTAGCAAACGATTCATTTGATAGCCACGACGGGTATCTCTTCGAATTTCCTTCATCACCCTTTTCTGGGCATTTGTTAATTGGAAAGGCAATTTCTCTTCATAAAAGGTATTGAAGGCTTCACCCAACTGCTCGAAATGAAATCCCCGCAATTTTCGACGGACATTCTTTAAACGAAGTAAGCGCATTTGCAGCAAGAAAAACTCCTCAAATTTCAAGCGCTGCCTCGCCCATTGCATTTCCTCTTGATTCCTAGGAAAGTGCGTTCGCAAAAATGCGGTGTATCGATCAGGCAAACGAAATTCCTCCACCACTGCAGCAGGAATAAACTCGACAATATCATCCGGTTTTATTTTCAAAAACAACTGCTTCATGCTTCGCACAAAACCCTTTGAATCAAAACCTTTTCTTTTCAATTTTTCTGTGCTGTGGTATACAGACACCAATTTGCTCTCTTGTTGCTGAACGGGAACTTGGCTTTGCTGCTCTTTTATTTCCTCAATTTCGGGATGAGCAATATTGGGCGTACCATTAAAAAAGGTAGGTTTACCGTACACCAAATATTCCCGATTGGGAACTAAGATTTTTGCCGCCCATTGAATTCCTCGAAACCAAACGAGATCGATCATTCCCGTATCGTCTTGAAAGGTGGCGACCAGTCTTCTGCCTCGCCCATCTATCTTTTTGATTTGTTTGATTTTCCCCCGAAACTGTAATTCTGGAGAATCTTTATCAATATCGGCAACTTTCGACACGGCCGTTTTATCCACATATCGAAAAGGATAATGATACAACAACTGCCCTTGTAAAAAAATACCGAGTTCATTCTTCAAAGCAGTCGCCCGAGTAGGTCCTACTCCTTTCAGATATTCTATGCCAGCATGTAAAATGGATGGGCTTGCCATTGGGCTAAAATAGGGATTCTAAACTAATTTTATTTGCAAATAAATGAGTCGATGATTCAATGAGCTTCTTTGATAAAATCAAGGAATAAATACTTGTACGGCATCCATCTGATTTGCCGAAAAAATTTGCAAAATATACTGCCCTGTCGGAACATCGCTCGTAGACCAAGAATAACGATTCGCCCCTTCGAAGCTTTCCTTGAAACCTTTTTGCAAAGCTTTACCATTTAAGTCAATCAAGCGTAATTCAATATCCGTTTCTTCTTGAGAATTATAAATAAAATCTATCTCATTATTAATAGGATTATGAATTACTGCAATGGCGTTTTGCTCTTGTTCAAAATCGGCACAATCATAGGGATATACTTCCAAATCAAAATACAGCATCAAATGCTTTACCGCTCTGCAAGGCCTTCCTACTGCAAATTCTCGCATTAAGTCCACTTCTTTTTCCCACTTCGAATAGCTGGATGGATAATTCCATCGATCGATGTGATTTCGCATTTCATTGGAATACAAAGATTCGAAAAGGTCAATCTTCGCTAGCATATTTTCTAGACTGAAAGTATTTTCCAAGTGAAAAGAAAAGCGATCAATGTATTTATCTCTAAATTGTTGATTCTCTAAAAGCTTTCGAAATAAAATAGTGGACCAAGGAGGATTAGGCCAGGAAGGTCCATCTACCTCTGTCGCACTTGCCAAGGTATTGTGATCAATGGCTCTTTCTGAGTCTCGCAAAAAACCGAATCCCATATCTAAATCATAAATCAACCAATTCCATTTGGTTTGCGCATCTTTCGAGCAGAAATATTTGATATTATTTCCAGGCCAATCAAAGTTTCCAATAAATATTTGAGCAATTTGATATTCAATGAACCGATCTATGTCTACCTCGTCGTTCACTACTTGATAGTTTTCAGGAAGCGATAGATCTGCTAGTTCCAAAAATTCCAAGAATTGATTGTACTTAACCGTATCTCCTTTTACTACTTCAAAACCATTTTTTATTAAATCATAAGAACCACTTTCTAACTGGTAATTATTCTCGAAGAAGCTTTCATCAAATTGTTCCTTCAGGTTCACGATTCCCCAATACTCTCCATTCAAATAGAGACAGGCTGATCTATTGGCTTGTACATCAACGTCCATGGAAGCAACGAGTTCTTGCTGAACCACATCTCGAATGTGTGTTTTAATAAAATCATTTCCGGCATTTCGTAAAATGAGGCTCTTAAAGGAGCAGTAGTTTCTATCGGGAAAGAAGCAGTGCTCTAAGCGTTTATTTCCATAGCCTTTCCTAGCCACAAAACGCATACTTTTCTGCGGCATGGTCCTACCTGCAAATCCAAACATTTCCAAGCCTCCGTATTCCGAAAAGTAGTTACCCGTATCAAAAAATTCAAAATTCGCTCCTAGCTCTGTTTCGCGATTATAGTTGCCTGGAGGATGATATCCGGTCCATTCGGTATTTTCGAAATCTTTTCCCGGAACATACATTCCCTGCTCATAATCAAACAGCTCTTCTTCATTCGTAATTAGTGAAATGATGGGTAAGTCGTGTTTGTCCTCCCATCCCTCTCCTACAAAGTAAGTCGCCGATTCCACTTCCGAATTCGCTTTCCCGTCCAGAAAAGAGCGCCAACGGAGAATGTGGCATTTATCCACTTCACGCTTCGGTGCCTTGTACACGAACGACTCTAAATGATCGGGACCTTCTAAAGGGGTGGTGGGTATCATCGACAAACGATTTTCCTTTCCTTCGAGTGATTCCAATAGTATTGCCTGCTCCCAGACTGGATGTTCCAATGTTGGTTCTGAGCCATCGGTTGAATAATGGACTTGTCCTAAAACGTCATTTATTACCAAATCAACAGAAACTGGCTCGGCATAAAATCCTGCTGGTCTTAGCACATCAAAAAGGTGAATCGGTCTACTAGTGCTATTACTTGTTCCAGGAGTCGCTTCGTACAGAACAGCTGTTTCTTGCTCCCCATCCACAAGCCGACCAAAACTGCGGTGGACTTCCAAGGGCTGTGCAACTAATTGATCAGCGATTTGACCATCGGGTGCGAATAAGACCACAGGCTCTCCCTCCGAAGAAAGAGAAAAAGAAGTATGTAAATTAGGGAATGCTCGATTCTTTCCCGAAGCAAAAATGACCAAATATTCGTTGGCTTCTAGAATTGTCCCTATGGGAAGATTCCATTTTCCTTGCAAGGTATCGTCCGATAAAACGTAGCCACTAAGGTCAAGTTGCTCTGCAGATGTATTGAAAAGTTCGATCCAATCGGGCGTATCTCCATCCTCATCTTCCAAGTCGCGCTGATTCTTCGATTGGTATTCGTTGATTATGACCTGCGCAGCAACAAACTGCCCCGTTAAGGAGAGGAAGGCCAATAGAGCCCAGCAAACATATGTATGTAAAGGATTCAGATCGACGAAATTAAACTTGATCGACCAATCCTGCTGTCGTAAGAGCGAAGTTTGTAAATATTAACGCTTCGCTTCTCGTTCTACACGGGAAAAGAGAGACATTTTCGGATCTAATAAGAACTTAATCAACAGTTTCGTCCATGATTCATGGTAAACAAGCGTGTTGTAGTACTCTGGTGCCATTGCACGAATTTTCGGCAGACGGTTCCAGGGAACAGCTGGAAAATCGTGGTGCTCATTGTGGTAACCCACATTAAAAGCTAGTGTATTCAAAGGTCCGTAGTACGAGTAAGTCTCTTGAGGAGGAGCGGTCAAATAGTGCTCTTGAATCCATCGTGCTCCCAGCGGATGTAAGCCCACAGAAAACCACAACGACAAGAGCAAGTATAGGATCGCCTTCCATCCGAAGAAATAGAAAAGAATAGCATCGCTCGCCAAGAGTGCCCCCATGTTCACCATCGTCCAGCCGCTTACAAACTTGATAGACTCCAAACGGGGAGGGCGCAAAATTTGAAATACTGGATACATCAGTAACCATAAAGCTTTTCCTATGGTGGTATTACCGATCAATCGCGCTTCCCAGTGACTGGCCAAATCCGCATCTCTATCATAGTGCCCTTGAAAGGCGTGGTGTTTCAAATGGTAGGTTCGGAAAGATACAGACGAAGGCAAAACATTCGGCAAATCAGCAATGATGCCCGAAATGAAATTTAGCTCACGTTTCTTAAAGACTAAGTGATGCGCACACTCGTGGATGAGGGTAAACAAAGAGTGATTGGCAAAAGCGCCAATGCAATAAGCTGCAAGTACTATCCAGTACCAAGCAATACCGCTCAAACTGATCGCGAGCGTCATTTGCAATCCTACAATCAAAACGATAAAGGCGAAAGTCCAGGGGTTCTTCCCATTCAAGTCCCGAATCTCGGGATGTGCCTTTAAAATTTCCGAAGTTCTAATCTTGTGTGGCTCTGGTGTTGTTGACAACAGATAACCTTCTTGCTTTTCGGCCATTATTCCTTCTTTGCGTTGACTTTACCGATATAGATAACAAATTGCTGCGCAAGATAACACTCAAACAGGGAGTTTGTCACTTCTGCGTGCTCCGAATTCAACTTGTTTAAGCAGTTCTTTCACTTACTACGGGAAAGGACGACAAGAATTCCTACTATTTCAAGTACTTAAGTTTCGCATTAAGGGAGGAAAATCTTCTGCTGATAACTGCTAGCTCCCGCATTTATTAGCAAAACGTACATACCGGAAGCCTGTACATGTATTTTCAATTCAGCGCGTCCATCAAAGTCCGTCCAGTTTCCAGTCTCTAATGTTTGCCCGTTCAAGGAAAGTAAAGACCAAGAAAGCTCCTCATCAACGAGCGCTTCGTTTTCGACGAAAAACTGATAAGGTGAATCGGTGGCTTGAATAGAAAATAGACTTTCTTCTAAAGATTCCACATTAGTAAAACAAGAATTGCTGCAACCGTCCACTATGTAAACAATGTTTAAGGTGTCTTCTGATAACAAACCATTTATATCTTGCGCCGAATAAGTTACGTTATAGTAACAGCCGAAGTCAACATTAACAGGATCTCCTCCAATCAAAATATTGATGGGAAAAGCATCACTCGCAGTTAATTGCGCCAGCGCTTGAAAACCGACATTCCCGCATTCCACTAAAATGGTATCGTTGTCAAAAGGCGAATCAATTGTTGGTGGCATACTATCAATCACATGTACAATCAACTCATATTCCGTAGTCTCTCCCACCTCGTCTTGCACCGTATAAATTAGAACATAGTCACCAGGCACCGACATATCAACAGATCCTTCGATGACATATTCATAAGGCTCTCCAGTAATTTGCTCCCCAACCACCACTTTGGGAGGTACATCCTCAAAGAAGTCAAAATTGGGATTTGCCTCCACTGTATATTCTCCTTCTAATTCCTCAAAGGTTTCAGGATCCAGAATAGTAATAACAGGCCCTGGATCAGCGCAAGATTCTACCATAATGGTAATCGTTTCTACTGCAGTATTATTCGAAAAATCCCTTGCAATTATGGTCACCTCATATTCTCCACTCATTCCAGTATCGAAGGGGTAACCCAAAAAATCTAATTCAATTTCAGGACAATTAAATCCATCTGAATTATCTTCTACTAGAATCTCTGGAAGAAAAAAAGGTTCGTTTAAACAAGAAAAATAGGAATTTTCTCCTAGGATGGTAATCACTGGATCTTCCTCATCTAAAAAGGTTTCAATAGTAACCGACCAAGGAGTAATTTGATTTAATTCATAAAACGGTTCGTCATCAATTACATTTATTCTGTACGCATTATTACCATCAGCATCCTGCATTTCTAAGGTAACATCAAAAGTATTTGCTGTAGAATAAATAGCAGGTGCGGTGTAAAGTTCATGGGTTAAATCACCCTCTGGATAATCTACCACATTCAATCCCCATCCTTCCACTAGCTGGTCGGCTACGGGGCATTCCGCCCAAATGGCGTTTACGTCATCAAAGGCAAAAGGCGTAAATATTAAAGGCACCGTATTGGTATTTTCTGGTGTAACAATTTCATCTACTGGAAATTGTAAATACCGCAAAGTGTTGGCACTTGTATTTTCTTGGCTGCTAAAAGAAGTGGAGCCTGTAAAATCATCGTGCTGGTAAATCAAGTGAACATTTTCATCTACCTCTTTGGCCATAAACCCATAAAAACATTCTTGGCTTGGGCTATTGGTAATATTCACTGGACCGATCCAGCTATTTCCGGCGTCTAGTGATTTAATTAAAAATAAATCTCTGAACGGAATCCCCTCCTCATCGTAAGTATCGTCAACAATTTGAGCGAATAATAAATAAATATTTCCCGCAGTATCAATTCCAGCGCTCGGCATAGAAGAAACACCAATTAAATATTGTCGGTCATGCGCATAAGGCGGCAATAAATCCCCGTCACTGTCATGAATAACAGTTTCTCCTATACAACGAACAGGACCACGATCTTTGTCGTTCCAATAATTAATTCCAACACGAGTTACTTGGTAAAAATTAGCGACACCATCTCCCGGTTGCACATCAACATTCAAAGAGCGCGACATAAAAACATGCGCTACACCTTCTTGTGATAAAAGCACTTCCATAGAACCATCTGATCCATAATTGGGATCAAATGTGTCATTTTCGTCGGGACTATAAGTAGGATTTTCAGTGCTAGAAATTCGGGTCATCGTCCAATTTTCTCCTGCATCATCAGATCGCCACAAAGTGGGATTTAGTGAATGCGCTACAATGACGACTACTTCTCCCATGACATCAATCGAGTAGCGATCACCTGGAATGTAGCCATGCTCACTCGCGTCCATTCCCGGTAAAGGAATGGTTTCAAAGCTGTCGCCGCCGTCTCTCGATCGATGGTATTGCAAGCCTTGTAAAACTCCATTCCAAGACGTTTCCCACTGGCCGTTAATGAGGTGAATGTCCAAATCATGGATACCCATTCTCGTCCATATCGCATCGGGATTGTATTCCACGCCTTCAAAGTCGTGGAACCACATACTGGTCCAATCAGTATCTCCCTCATCCTTGAAATTGTAAACGAGACCATTTTTCTCCGGACCATCTGAAAGTGGAAAATGATGGGAAATCACCACAGTTCTTCCAGCCGATGTTCGTCCAATGGAAGGCCAACCACAACGCTGTCCACCCTCGAAGTTTTGCTCAATGGCTCCGGCTTGCCCATTATTTTCCAAGATGTTCCAAGTGCCATTGATGTACTCGGCGTAGCCAGAGCCTCTCGTAGGTGCTCCCGCTAAGTCTTCTGTCTGTGTCCAGCTAAAGAGGAAATCTCCTCCACCCAATGATACAATGCGATCTGCCGCAGATGCATTTGACTGCAAGCCGTAGTAAGTCACAGCGATAGAATCGCCTACTTGAGCAGAAAGGGAAAAGACACTTAGTAAAGTACACAGCAGTGCTAGGGAAATTCTCATGGGATCTTTATGTAGTGGAATGGGAGGCTTCTACAAGATACAGACAAAGCCCGTGCCGTACAAGGTCAATACTTGGGCGAAAATTGACTTTGGGTTCGCTGCGCGTTCTTATTTATTAGCAAAAAATTTCAAGAAAGTGGTGGTGACCCAGTTGCGTTCAGCATTCATCAAAGCTTCTAATGCTGTGTCAGTTTCGGAAGTCAATTTCGATAAATCTGCCATCATATGGCGAAAAGCCTCCGTTTCTTCACAGTCTCCTTCTACAGCACTTAACTCGTGCAAACTGTTGCGGACCGGCTCCAATTCGCGCTTCTTGCGCTCTTTGATGATTTGCCGCGCCATCTTCCAAACGTCTTTTTCAGCAATAAAAAACTCTCGGCGCTCCCCAGATTTATGTGTTTTTCGCACCAATCCCCAATCAATGAGGGCTCGCAGGTTCATGTTTACGTTTCCACGGGAAGCATTGAGTGATTCCATGACATCATCAGCTCCCAAAGGGTCTTTGGAAATGAGCAATAAGGCATGTACTTGGGCCATTGTGCGATTAATACCCCAGTTCGTTCCGATGGTTCCCCACAGTTGTATAAACTCTTGTCGTGCTTCTTCGTTCTTCATACTATACAATAAGTAAGTTCAAAGGGTTCTGAAAGTTCACGCTGAAGGTAAGAATCTCTAAAGAACCCCCAAAGAACTTGGTATCATTTACCTTTGAAAGTATGAACAGCGCACAAAAATTAGGCATAGAAAAGGCTTTACAGGAGGTAAAAGACCCTGAAATCCCAACCATTTCGGTGCTCGAACTGGGCATCATTACAGGCATCGAATTCCTGGAAGGGAAAGCCACAATTACCATGACTCCGACCTTTTCGGGTTGCCCCGCTGTGGATTATATGAAAAAAGACATACATGCTGCCATTGACGCACTCGATTTTGTTCAAACTACGGAGGTGATCGTCGACTTTTCGACTCCTTGGTCCAGCAATAGATTAAGCGAAGAAGGCAAAAAAAAGCTAGAAGCTTTTGGTTTAGCCGCTCCAAAAAAACACAATGGCACGGTAGAACTGTCCGATATCGAGTCAGCGCACTGCCCAAACTGCGGCTCTCCTAATACAACGCTAAATACCATGTTTGGTCCTACACTATGTCGCGCCATCCACCGTTGTTTTGAATGTCACGAAGCTTTCGAGTCGTTCAAACCTCTGTAATTTTTTCTATGCGCACGCTTTTTCTTTTATTACTTATACTAACTGCGTTTTCGGTTTGCGCTCAAGACATGGGAGCGCTATTAGCCACCATTTCAATGGAAGAAAACCAAGCAGAAGAATTGGGTAAAGTGCAATGGTTGCGTGATTTAGACGAGGCCAAAACCATTGCGGCTAAAGAAGACAAACCCATATTTATTTTCTTCCAAGAAGTGCCCGGCTGTCATACTTGCACCAATTACGGATCACAGGTTATGAGCCATCCATTAATTGTGGATGCTATTGAAGAGCTGTTTGTTCCCCTCGTTATTTACAACAATAAGGGCGGAAAAGATGCCGCGACTTTAGCGCTCTACGAAGAACCCAGCTGGAACAATCCGGTGGTGAGAATAGTGGACAAAAACGAGCGCGCTTTGGCAAAAAGGTTAGCAGGCGATTATAGTTTGGAAGGCCTGATAAACACGATGATTGCAGCTTTGAAAAGAGATAAAAGAGCCATCCCTGAATACTTGCGTTTGCTTGGGCAAGAGTGGAAAGCAAAAGCTGAAAATTCAGAAGAGGCCATTTTTGCGATGTATTGTTTTTGGACGGGTGAAACCGTTTTGGGTGCCTTGGAGGG
>CALFBW010000049.1 GCA_937951415.1 uncultured Chitinophagales bacterium
AGGAGTAGGACAGAGTCATGAGGGTACAGAATTCTGCGTCGAACTTAGTTCATTGGTTGAAACCGAAGTCTGTGTCAACTTTCTAGGATTGGCTACAGAATGTGAAACCGAAACTTGCGTTCAAGTGGAATTTAGTAATCAATGCATCACTAGTGATCCTTGTCTTTTTTGCGGATCGGTCGATTTCACTATCGAGGAAAATGAGACTCTTCAATTTTCAATTTTAGACTATATTGCTTTTGCAGAAATTCCAGACTCTGTAATTTTCGATATAGAGGAGGAAGCGTCATTTGGCAATATGGGATTTACACCAGCGGGTTTGTTTTACTATTGGTCGCCAACTCCCGGTTTTTTTTCGATTGAATATGAAATTTGCTCACAAGATGGTTCTTATTGTTGTTACAATTACATCTCTGTTACAGTTGGGGAGGAATGCGACGAGGGAGATGGGAATCAATGGTTGATGGAAAATACCCCGGAAGATGCAGATAATTGTGATTGTGTTGATGAAATAAAAATCTATGACTATCTAGGGAAGACTGTTTACTTGTTTGATAGCCGCTGTAATTTCGATGATGAATCTGATTATTATGCGGACTGTAACGGAGTATTTATTTGTGCAATAAATGGACCCTTGACAGAAGATGAAACTTGCAGTACTGAATTTTTGGAAGCAATCAGTTTTACCGAAACCTATTTTGAATGTCAGGAAGCTGATTATTGCGATCAGGAAATCGAGCTAAGTGCGAATTATATCTCTTGTACTAATTCGGGAGATATTCCTCAGTCGGAGGTTTTGGAGGATTGGTGCTTTTCTGTCGAAAATGTAATTGGTGATAAAGTTTGGTCGCTAGATGGAGTTGTGCTTGAATTTGGGAGTGAGGCCTGTCTTTCGATTGATGCATTGACAGGAACTGCCCCGGAAGTTTGTATTAATGTGGAGCTAGAGGATTGTACGATCGTAGAATGTGCCAGCTTTACCCTAAGCGGGGAGTGTATTGATAATTCGGAGCCATTTATTGAATGTGCTGATTTTAATTTGAATGTAGAAGGAGCGTCTTCCACTTCCATGAATTTGCTAGGATTGACGGAAGGGAATTCGACCTATGATGTGGTTTTTAGTATGGATACTTCTTCTGATTTTGGGGAAGTGAGTTTCACTAGTGATGGACAGTTTTCTTTTGCTGCTTTTTCGAATGGAAATGGTGTCGAAAACTTCAATTATGAGGCTTGTTTAACTAGTACAGGGATTTGTTGCGAAGCTGTACTTTCTGTGAGTGTGACTCCAGAGGACGGCGCGGTGGGCCCAGAGATGACAGCCGATGTTTACAATATTGAAGGAGAGAGTATGTTGATTTGTCCTTTAGAAAATGACCTTTTTGAAGCAGAGACGTTTTCTTTTGAATGGGCAAGTGAGGAAGAAAATCTAACAATTACAGAAGAGGCCAATAATTGTCTCTTTATTGAAATAAATAATGTTGAGCCTGGAGCATCATATTTAGGAACTTACACTGTTTGCTTGCCCAATAATTCTTGTAGTACATCAAGTTTCGAATTGGTATTTCCAGAGAACCCTGCTTTGATGCCAGATTTTTATACCATTGAATCTGACAGTTTGCTGTTTTGTCCTCTAGAAAATGACAGTGTAGAGAGCAGCGAATTTTCCTTTGAGTGGACTTTTGAAAATGACAATATAGCTATCAGTGAACAAAACGATAACTGCTTGCTTTTGGTAATAAATGGCAACCTTGATTTGGTCGGTTTTTATTCTGGATCTTATACCGTTTGCTTGCCCAATGATATTTGTAGTTCGTCGAGTTTTGAATTGGAATTTCCTGTGGGACTTGAAACGCTTGATTCGGATTTTACTATTTATCCTAATCCTGCTTCACAAAGAGTATTTGTGGAATCCGAACATGAGCTACTGAAAAAGGTGGGTCTTTATACGATCAGTGGGAGCATGGTACAGGAATCGGCAGTAGATGGAAATTATGCTTCCGTTAATGTTTCGGATTTGTTGCCGGGTATTTATTTATTGGTAATAAAAGGAGAAAGCTCAAACAGAGTAGAGCGAATAGTTGTGGAATAAATCAAGTAGTGCCTAAAACTAAGTTTGAGAAGCCCTCTTTTTCGATTTTAGGAAAAGGGGGCTTTTTGTTTTATTCGTGCCTTTTATGGTAAGTTGCTTTACTCTTACAATAAAATAGTCCTATTTTAATAGAAAATATCAAGTGCATGAGATTCGCCAGTCTATTTATTTTACTGTTCCTTTCTAGTTGGCTCTTTGCGAATAATGAAGAAGTTGGCTTGGTGGGTCCTATTTGCAGTAATGCAGGTACCCTTTCTGATCCTTCGGATGATACCTTTACTTATTCCCTTAGAATAAATGGCCCTCCTTCTTTTGAGTGGGAAGCTAGCGATTCGGGATCAAGTACAGGAGAGTTTGGGGAATGGGTCACGTTTGGACCTTATTTGATAACGGATGGTACTGTAGCCTTTGAAATAACAGACACGATTAATCTGTGTGTCTATGAGGTTTCACTAGAACCACCTTCTTCAAGTTGTTCGGGAGACTGGGATGAAGTTGAATGGGAGGATAGCGAATGGTTTGGGGGATTTATACCAACAGCGGATGAATGTGAATGCATTAGAAGGATTGAAGCCTATTCTTACAACGGTGATTTTGTTTATTTTTTTGACAGCTATTGCGAGCAGGGAGATTGGTATGATTATTATGTCGATTATAATGGTCAATACTTATGTATTGATGCCCCCTTTTTTCAAGGGGTAGATGTTATTTGCTCTGAAGAACTTGTGGGTTTAGAGTATGTTGGTGTTTTATTCGAATGTGATCTTCCAATTCCTTGTGAAGAAGATTTGGTTATTGAATCCAACTATTCGGGTTGTTCGGATCTGGATTGTGCAATGCAGACAGAAGCGACTGAGCATTGGTGTTTTGAGGTTGATGTATTTCCAAGTTACATAACGACTTGGTCGATTAACTCGATTGATTATACCAGTGGGTGGCAGCCTACAGCTTGTCTTACTTTTTATGATTTACAGCAAGAGAGTGCTTTAGTGTGTGCTCACTTTGCAGGTGATGAATGTAGCACTGAAATATGTACAGAGGTTACTTTTGTTAATGAATGCGTCTCCGATGAAGCCTGCTTGGTTTGTGATGATTTTTCTTTTGTAATAAATGGAAGTGAATCGATTGAGTTCAATGTTTTTGATGGTTTATTTATCAATAATCTAGAAGGGCCTTTTGTTATTGAACTTATTGGTGAAGCCCCTTTCGGTATATTAGAGTACGAGCCTGATGGAACAATTTTTTACGAACCTGTTCCCAGTGTTGCAGGGTCTTTTTCTTTGGAATATGTGGTTTGTACAGAAGATGGACTTGTTTGCTGTAATGGTAATACTATTGAGATAACGGTAAATTCCAGTTGTGGAGATTTGGAAGAAGGTCCTTGGTTGCCTTTTTACACTCCAGTAGATGATTTGAATTGTGAATGTGTTGAACGCATAGATTTTTATGAATACCAAGGAAATCCAATTTATTTCCTAGACAGCCAATGCAATTACTTTGATGAGCCAGACTTTTTTGCTGATTGCAATGGTATAACCATTTGTGGAATGAATGGTTTTTTGCCACCTACCTTGGAAGAATGTACCGAGCAGTTTTTGTCGGAAATTACTTTTGTAGAAAATTATTTTGAGTGCGCGCAAGTTGACCCTTGTGTGGAAGAAGTGGTCGTTCAATCGGAATACATCAATTGCACAGGCACTGATGATATTCCTCAAAGCCAAGCTGCTGAAGAGTGGTGTTTTTCAACACCTGGAATTGCTGCTCAAGTGAGTTGGACTTCCAACGATGTGGTGTTAACGACGGGTCTTGATCCTTGCTTTATAATTAATTCATTGCAGGAAAATGAACCAGAAATTTGTGCTCAAATCGTGACGGAAGATTGCAGCTTTGAAGTGTGCGCAGACTTTACATTCACTGGAAATTGCAATACCGTAGTTCCTCCGACTTTGGATTGTTCCGACTTGAGTTTAGAGGCTGAGGGTCTGAGCGCAGTATCTACAAATATTTTGGATTTGGTTGAATCGGATACGCAAGAGGATATTGAGGTATCTGTGGATGAGACATCTGATTTTGGAACAATTACTTACGACCAGGATGGAGCGTTTGCCTTTACCGCTTTTTCGAACAGTGATGGAGTTGCAACAATCAATTATGAAGCCTGTTTGCAAAATTCGAATGTGTGTTGCCAAGGGATAATTTCTATTGCAGTGAGTCCGGAAGATGGCGCGATGGGCCCAGAAGTGACTGCCGATTTTTACACAATAGAATCAGAGAGTCTGGTAATTTGTCCCTTAGAAAATGATGCCTTTGATAGTGAGGAGTTTTCGTTCGAATGGACTTTTGAAAATGAAGGTTTAATTGTAAGTGATCAAAATGATAACTGTTTACTAGTTGAGGTGGGAGATGATGTTGACGTGACAGCGACTTATTCTGGGGCTTATACTGTTTGTTTACCAAATAATTCTTGTAGTACTGCAAGCTTCGAATTTACCTTTCCGGAAAATCCAGATTTGATGCCAGATTTTTATACCATAGCGTCTGACAGTCTTTTGATTTGTCCCCTTGAAAATGACAATTTGGAGAGTGACCAGTTTTCTTTTGAGTGGACTTTTGAAAATGAGGACTTAGAAGTTAACGAACAAAATGATAACTGCTTGCTTATGGTAATAAATGGCAATGCTGAACTAGATGAATTTTATTCAGGATCGTATACCGTTTGCTTTCCGAATAATATTTGTAGTTCTTCTAGTTTCGAATTGGCTGTTCCTGTGGGCCTTGATGATCTTGGCTTAGATTTTAAGGTGTATCCAAATCCAACAGCTTTGAAAATAAACGTGGACTCCGAGGATGAGCTGCTTGAAACCTTGAGTCTTTTTGCTGTTAGCGGAAAAATGGTAAGGGAGTCAGTGGTGGATGGAAATTCTGCTTCCATTAATGTGTCAGACTTGTCAAGCGGTGTTTATTTATTAGTAATAAAAAGCGAAAATGTTTCTAGGGTAGAGCGAATTGTTGTGGAATAGTTAAAATAGATGCTTGAAGATTGTAATCAGGGCACTAATCCGATAGTAAAATATTAGATTTATTTTTCTATACACTGTTGACTGTTTCTTTGCTGTGAATCTTGAATTTTTGCTAGAAACGGGAGTCCAAAAATGAGAACTTTCTCCTAGGATGAAATGGATAACGCAATGCAGTAAAAAGATATTTAGAATTAAAAAAGGAAAGCTTTTATTCTAGTGCCGCAATCTTTTCTTTTAGCCAACTCAAATCTGCAATCTGCGAGTTCTTTTCAATGTCTTCTTTTACTCTTTTGAGTTTTCTCTTTTCCCCCTTTTTTATTGCAGTCAGTTTTCGAACTTGCTTTATTAAGTTTAAGTAAATTTTGCGATAAAAAGGAGAAACCATTTTCTTGCGACTCAATAAGGTTTTGAAGCTATCCAGTAGCGAGTAGAGCGCTTCCAGTTCGCCCATTTCGTAGTAGGTTTTTAATAAAAGTGTTTTGGAATCTAATAAATAAAAAACCTCTTGGTATTCCACTTGTAGAAGTTCCTGAATGACTTTGTTGAATTCTCCTTGGCTAAAGTGATACTTCGCCAAATTGTATTGGAAGGCGTTTTCTCTATGGTCTTCGGGCAGTGCCTTTTTGTATTTGAAAATAAATTCTCTGATCCATTCGTATTCTCCAATTCTCAAGGCGACTGTGACGATGTTTTTATAATCCCATGGAGGTAGATTGCCGTTTTGAAAGATGATTTTTTGATCTAAGACGATCTTATACAATTTGAATATTTCCTGTAAATATTCAGACTTTCCGCTGTTGATCTTTTTGATGCAATAATTTTGGGCAAAACCAAAAAGAACTCTTGCTTCTTCGTGTCGAAATTTTGGAGCATGCTCTTCTAAAGCTGCACGTAAGTCTAGGTAATGACGCTCATTTTCTGGATCTTTTAAGGTGAGCATGATTAAACGATAAACCGCGATTGGTGGAACAGAATCGTAGTCACGAGAAGTAATATGGTCGATAATTTCATCAATAAATAATGGCTCATAATCAAAGGTGACGACATTTCGATAGTTCAGTAATTCGCAATAGTAGCGGAGCTTTTCTCCCAAGTAGAAGTTGTCCAGTTGATGGATGATCCTGTCAACATTAATGGGTTCCGTTCGAACAAAGTGTTTTGCTATGATTTTACCTTGTTCTTGTTCTAAGCGAAACTGATTGTAGTAAAAGCCTCCATCGCGAATGGGATCCCTTTTATCTCGTAGCTCGATCGATTTTAATATGCTCTTTTGATTTTTAGGTAAATCTCGTCGTACCATTTCCTTTAGCTGGTGATTGAGTTGCCCACCATTGTCCTTCGACCAAGACTCATAAGCCAAATAGGATTGTAGTAGTTTCAGTAAGTCGGAATTCCAGCGACGGAAGCGTACATCATCGTAAGGCGTTTTCCCTTTCATGCGCTTCCATAAGTCTTCTTGTGAGACTTTTATGGGTTTCGCTTTACTCAGCCAAGGTCGATAGACTTCCAGTAGTTGAACTAGCTCTTCTTGTTCATTGAAAAAAGGTGATCGAACATACTTGCGGAAGGCTTTCCACTCGCTTTTTTCCAAAGATGCAAGTGCAGCTGTCAACTTATTAGAGAAAATTCGCCGTTTAGGAGAGAAAGTACTTAAGTTTAGTTCGATTTTGTTGTCTTTTTTATTGTACAAAGGTTAGTCTAGTGTTTGTGTTAATTTCTTGTTAGGCAGCTATTTAGGTGTTGAAAAGCTGTCTCCTGGTGTTATTTTTATGGTACAAATGTATAATATTGTCGTTGTTCCCGCAGGACATTCAATGCACATTTGTGATGTAACAGTTGAAAATAGCTTGTTGCAATCGCACTTTAAGACGATAAAAATATAGGATATGAAAGATCTAAGAACCAACATTGCCAGAAAAAGCGTTTTCGCCATCGCTTTCTGCTGTTTGAGTTTGAGCCTTGCTGCTCAATCAAATGTGCTCTTTCAACAATTGGTCGAATTGAATCCCTACTGGTTAGAAAATGTTGCGGCATTTCCCGACGAAAAGATGAACAAGGATTGCTCTGGGGAGCAGTTGATTCAAGAACATCTCTTGTTGGTAGAGCAACACCTACGGGCAAAGAGTGTAGAGCATCTTTCCTTGAGCCAAAAGGCGAATAGAATCGAAAGTCTCGACGTTCTTGAGACGTACGGAAACGAAGCTTTGTTTCCAAAGAATACCCGTCACGCTTATACCATTCCCTATTTCGTAGATGATTTCAATACTGCTTGTGCGGTAGGGCATTTGATGCGGGAGTCTGGTGAGCTAGAATTGGTACAGTGGATTCAAAATACGCAAAACAATGCATTTATTAAAGACTTGCCACAGGCTGAATTACAAGCTTGGGCGGACGAACATGGTTTCACGCTTTCGGAGCTAATGTGGATTCAACCAAGTTATGGCCCTCCAGTGAATGTAGATGCTCAGATAGAACAACCGAATTGCTCAACAAGCAATGGCGCTATCACTTTGGAGGTATCGGAGTCTGATTGGGGGGAGCAAGCTGGTGGCCCCGATGACGTTGCGGCTTTGATGTATGAATGGAGTAAGGGACAAGGAGAAGGGGAAATAATTGCTGAAAGCGAAATCCCAGCCGTTTCAGACTTAAGTGCTGATCGCTACAGGTGCGAATTTTATGAAGCCAATACAGGATGGGCTTATCAGGTTTACTACTACTTATCTGATGCAGAGGGACCTCAAGTATTCGCATCCGTTACAGATGAAACATGTTTAGGTGCAATGAATGGGAGAATTGATGCTACAGTACTAGACGGATTAGAGGTCAGCTATACTTGGTTTAATTATGAAGGGGAGGTAATCTCTACAGAAGCTTCCTTGGTAAATCAAGCCGGACACAGTTTTGACTCTGTTGATGGATCGGAGTACTTCCTAGAGCCTTATAGAGTGATCCTTCGTGCAGAAGATGAAAACAATTGTTTGAGTTTTTCTTCTTACCTCATTGGTCAGGGAAATAATTCAGTGTATATCAACGGTTTTTCGTCGGAAATCGTAGAGGCAAGCTGCGGAGGTAGTGATGGGAGTATTTACCCCGTTGTAGCGGGTGGTACAGGCAATTACTCTTATATCTGGGACACCAATGAAACTGATATGTTGAGTACAGAGGCCTATTTAGAAAATGTTCCAATGGATACTTATTATTTATCGGTAACTGATGATCAAGGCTGCACTGATACTTACGCGTTTGAACTCACCGAAGAATGCCCTGCACCTGATTGCCTGGCGAGTTTCGTTTTTACACAAACCGGCTGTACGAATACGGAAGATTTAACCTGCTCGAGCGCCTTTGACTATTATGCGTTCAGCAATGTATCTGAATCTAGTGCAAATGCTACTTTTTTCTGGGACTTTGGCAACGGAGCAACGAGCACGGATAATCAGGCAAGTGACATCTCATTCGCAACGAAAGTGTCTGGTGAAATCGTAAACACACCTTATGAGGTATGTTTGACCATTACAACGGATGATGGCTGCGAAGACACTTATTGCGAAGAACTGTGGGTAGAGGGCGAGTGTAATTTGGCTTGTGGCTGCGTTTTTCCGGATCTCATTGATCCAGGTGTTCAGTGCCCAGAAATTTTTAATCCTGTTTGTGGTTGTGACGGTATTACCTATGAGAATGTTTGCTTTGCACAAAAGCAAGGAGTTGCTGCATGGACTTTGGGTGCATGTGGTTTAGGTTGTGATACACCTCCAGTTATTTTTCAAACAATAAATGATTGTCTAGCAGAAAATGGTATGCTGTATCAAGAGGTTTGTTTTTCGCTAGATCTGAATCTTCCTAGTCCCGAATCGGCCAATTGGGTCGTTTCGGAAAGCGGAACACAAGTCGTTTACAGCGATGTCAGTGAATTCTGTCACGAGTATTTATTGTATGAAAACGGCCAGGCTTTGCCTTATCATGGCGACGTTTCTTTTGAGGGAGAATATCCTGACGGTTGTTCTTATTCTACACCAATTCCAGTAGGCTTCATGTTCGAATGTTTCGGAATTGTTGACGACTGTATTGAAGCAAGTAGCATAAATATAAATGCAGGCTGTGATGCTGAATTTGATCCCGTTTGTGGCTGTAATGGTATTACTTATTCCAATGCTTGTGTTGCAGAAAATTGGGGAGGCGTAACAGAATATACCACGGGAGAGTGTAGCAATAATCCGTGTGATCAGGACTTGATTTATAGCTATGATTACCAAACTTGTTGGGGTACTGACGATGTTCCTCAATCAGGTGCAGGAGAAGAATGGTGTTTTGCCGTTGATGTATCTGGCTTTGAAAATCCTCAGGTGGAGTGGATCGTTAATCATATTTCTGTTCCTGCTCCATTTTTCCAGGGGCAATCTATTTGTGTAGGTTTTAATACATTAAATGAAGGAGTTTTGACTGAGCAACTGCAAGTAAATATTCAATTAAATGTATTTACGGATGATTGCGATAAAATAGAATTTATTGATTTTGATTTGGCATTAAATTGTATCGAGGAAATTCCGTGTAATCCCGAAAATAATCAGTGGGCTTACGATATGATCGATGACTGCTATTGTCAAGTTGATACCTTTTATTATCAAAATGATTTGTATTGGTTATTTATTCCAACAGACGAATGCAATGCTGTTGATCTTCCTTATGGCATCTACGATTGTCAAGGAAATTGGCTTTGTTCTTTCTGGGGTGAAATATCTCCCGAAGATGAGTGTGACCTTGATTTTATGAATGCAAGCATGGAAGGAACGACCTTCTACAACTGCATGGAAGAGGTCGTAGTAATTGCAGAAGATGATGCTTTTGAAACACAGGAAAATAGCAGCATTTCTTTTAATGTACTAGAAAATGATCAGTTTAATTTGCCGATCGAATTTCAGGCTTTTATTGTAGATGTGTCTGAACCCTTGGGAGGAACCGCTTTATTCTTTGAAGATGGAACGATTACTTATACGCCAAATCCGGGCTTTGTGGGGATGGATCAGTTTACCTATGTGGTTTGTGCCCTTTCTACTTGTGATACTGCCACGGTGAACATCAACGTTTTCCCGCTTAATAATCAATCTGTATTGGTGCAAGATGATTACTTTACTATTACTGCCGGAAGCTCGGGGCAATTTTGCCCCTTGTTGAATGATGTTTTTGATGATCTAACTTATGATCTAACTTATGAAATAAATAGCGACAATATTGAAGTTTCAGAAGAAGGTGATTGCTTGAATGTTACTGTTCAAGAGGGTTATACAGGAACAGTAAATATTCAATATACCTTGTGTCTAGCAAATGGTGATTGTGATTTCGGAAATATTCAAATTCTTGTTATCCCTTCAGAATCACTTTTATTAGTGGATGATTACACAGCCACTGACTTAAATACTGAGCTGGTTATTTATTTCCTAGAAAATGATGTTTTCTTTATTGAAGAAGGACAAGATTTTTCGATTGATTTAATAAATACTGGAGAATCTGGAAACGCCTTTATTAGCAGTATTGATGATTGTTTTGGAAATAATTGCCTCCTAATTGTTTACGAACCTTTTGAGAATTTTGAGGGAGAAGACGTACTTACTTACGAGCTGTGCATAGATGGTAACTGTTATACCGCAGACGTATTTATTTCTGTGGGAATTAATTGTTCTGAATTCTGTGTTTGGCCAGGGGATGCTAATAATAATGGACTTGTGAATAATATCGACATACTATCGATTGGTTTAGCTTATCAAGAAGAAGGTTCACTTAGACCCAATGCAAGCATTGATTGGGTGGCACAACAATCGGAAGCATGGGCAATAGAAATTGATGTCTTCGATACAGCTTTTGATGATCCCAATACTGAAGCAGACACCATTTTATTAACGTCTAATGCAAAATATGCCGACTGTAATGGAGATGGAATTATCAATGTTGATGATGTGGCAGCTATTGATCAAAACTATAGCCTTACACACGGTAAAGGAACTAGCTTGAGAACACCTAATGAAGATGCTCCCAATTTGCGTTTGGTGATTCCAGAAGAAACCATTGAAGAAGGCTCTTGGGTAGATATCGAAATACACCTCGATATGGCAGATTCAAATCTGGAGAATGTTTACGGAATTGCTTTTGATGTGAACTATTACAACCAGTATCAAGGAGTTCCTGTAATTATTGCCGATAGCACGAAATTTACCTATCCAGATTCATGGTTTAGTAATGATGATTTGGTATTAAATGTGGACAAAAACTATCCTGCCTTGGGTCGCGCAGAATCAGGATATGTTCGCACCAATAAGATCGGAGCGCTAGGAAATGGCGAAATCATTACTATGAGCTGTTTTATTGCAGAAAACATTGCTGGAAAAGGCTCCTTTTTGATTCCACTACAGTTCTCGATTGAGAATGCCATCATGGTCAATGCCAATGGCTTTTTGTCGGCATTAAATGTAAGCAATGCAGAAACCGATGTCTCTACTGGAACTGGATTGAATGCGAATATTGCCGAAGAAGTGCATTTATATCCAGTACCCGCTTCACATGATTTGCTTGTAGAAATTGGACAAAATCAACTCACTGGATATGTCATTTATGACATTGCAGGAAAAATGATTTTGCGTTCTGAGGAAAATCAAACCAATGAATTCTCTATTGACGTCCGCGGCTTACAGGAAGGTTTGTACTTCTTAAATCTGCAAACTGCGGAAGGCAATCTCACGAGAAAGATTCAAATTTTAAAATAACCCGCCACTGGCTGCAAGATGTGCAGTTAGAATTAGCCCAAAAGTCCCATTGGATTTTTGGGCTTTTTTATGTTCAAAATAAATGCTTGAGCGCATTCGATTTACAGGAATCAGCCGCCTGTCTTTCAAAGGTAGTACCTTTGCGAAGTGAACATTCTCTTTCTAAATTATGAGTTTCCGCCCCTAGGAGGAGGAGCCAGCCCCATTAGCGCCGAGATCGCAGAGGGCTATGCTCGGAAAGGCCATAAAGTGGATGTTGTTACCATGGGCTTTCCTGGTTTGGATGACTATGAAGAACGCAATGGCGTGCAGATTTATCGCATTCCAGGCATTCGCAAGAAAATGGAAATTTGCCATCCACATGAGATGTTGGTCTTCAATTGGAAAGCGATCAACTTCTTGAAGAAACATTTAAAAACCCAAAGCTATCAAGCTTGTCATTGTCACTTTGCTATTCCTACTGGAGTGATAGCGAATTGGGTAAAAAGCCAGGCTAAGATTCCTTATATCATTACGAGTCATGGAAGTGATATTCCGGGCTACAATAATGACCGTTTTCAGTTCCTGCATCTATTTACAAAGCCCTTGTTAAAGCGTATTCTCAACCAATCTTCAGGGAATTTTACAGGCTCAAATTTTTTGGCAAATTTGGGAAATGAACAAATCGCTCCCCAAATTTCCTACCGTACGATTCGCGAAGGTTTTTATCCCGATTTGTTTGAACCACAAGCGAAAAAAGCACGGATTTTATCAACGGGTCGTTTGCTGAGAAGGAAGGGATTTCAATACCTCATCGAAGCGGTTTCGCATCGTGATTTGGGCTATGAAGTACACATTTGTGGAGACGGTCCAATGATGGAAGAACTTAAGGCCCTAGCCGAAAAATCCAAAACACCCATCGTCTTTCATGGATGGATCGACAACAAAGGAGATAAGTATAAGGACTTACTAGAGACGGCAGCTATTTACTCACTCGTTTCTGCCAAGGAAAACGCTAGCAAATCTTTGCTGGAAGCCATGAGCGCTGGTTGTGCTACGATCACTTCCAATGTAGCAGGTTGTCCCGAATCAGTAGGAGATGCTGGGATTACTTTAGAACCCGAGAACATGCAATTGCTTCGTGCAACGCTTGAAGACTTAGCGGCCAATGATGACCTCGTTCGAGAACTGGGTCAAAAGGGTAGGGAACGAATTTTGAAAGTCTACAATTGGGATAAGTTGATCGATCAATATTTGGAAGTTTTAAAAAGCGCTTCTAGAGTTTCTGGTGTTTCTTGAATTAAAAGTGAACGCAATAATTTATGAGAGTACTAATTACGGGAGCAGCAGGTTTTTTGGGTTCACACTTGTGTGATCGATTTGTTGAAGATGGCCATCAAGTGATCGGAATGGACAATTTGTTGACTGGTCGCCTTAGCAATATTGAGCATTTATTTCCCAAGGAAAATTTTACTTTCCATCATCACGATGTTACCAAGTATGTACACATTCCTGGAGAATTAGATCGAATTTTGCATTTCGCTTCTCCGGCTAGCCCCATCGATTATCTGAAAATGCCCATTCAAACCATGAAGGTGGGTTCCATTGGAACTCTGCACTTGTTGGGTTTGGCAAAAGCGAAAAATGCACGAATTTTAGTCGCTTCCACTTCTGAGGTTTATGGCGATCCTTCGGTGCATCCTCAACCAGAGGAATATTGGGGAAATGTAAACCCAATCGGTCCACGTGGGGTGTACGATGAAGCCAAACGTTTTTTGGAAGCTTTGACCATGGCCTACCACACAGCACATGGAGTTGATACGCGAATTGTCCGAATTTTCAATACTTATGGTCCACGAATGCGCCTCAATGATGGTCGAGCTTTGCCAACTTTTTTCCGACAAGCTATTCAAGGAGAAAAAATAACCGTCTTCGGAGATGGCTCGCAAACGCGTTCTTTTTGCTACGTTTCGGACCAGGTGGAAGGAATTTCCCGCCTACTGGAAAGTGATTACCATTTGCCAGTAAATATTGGAAATCCTGAAGAAATAAGTATTCTAGATTTTGCGAATGAAATACTAGCCTTCACTGGTTCGAAGGAAGAAGTTTGCTTTAAGGAATTACCAGAAGATGATCCGATGCAAAGAAGGCCAAATATTACCAAAGCAAGAGAAATCTTGAAGTGGGAACCTCAAGTGAGCCGTAAAGAAGGGTTCGGAAAAACGCTCGATTATTTCCGAGCTGAAATTGAGAGAAGAGAAAAGGCTGAAAAGTAGCTGGAAATGAAAGTCCTTCATTTGATAGATACACTTGGTCTTGGTGGTGCGCAAACCATTGTAAAGTCCTTGTTCGAAAACTGGAAACACCCGCAGGAGTTATCGCTTTATGCCTTGCGTACTAAAGAAAGGGAGTTGGTAATA
>CALFBW010000050.1 GCA_937951415.1 uncultured Chitinophagales bacterium
TGCTTCGCTGTCTAATTCTGCTATTAACTTATTGCCAGACAGGGACTAAATACTCCAAATATCTATTAGAGCTAGGAATCTATAAGTAATGGCTGTTGATCTATCGAAGAACTGGACTTGCCCTGTCATTTATTAGCAAAACAAACTCACTAGCAGATGCTAGCATTGAAAATTTCAAAGGCTTATCTTTATATCTGAATCTTCCCTTTTAGAAGCAAGAAAACCATACTAGAGAAATGAAAAGACTTTTATCACTCTTGAGCTTATTGCTGGTACTAGCACCAGCAACGCTTACCGCTCAAAGTACCTTTCAACGTGTATTGACCATTTTTGATGATAATGGTTGCGCGACTTCGGCCTGCCACGGAAATGGAGCAGCTGGTTTGTGGTTAACGGGCAGCGAGGATTTCATCTTCGACCAAATGAACAATGTCCCTTCTAAAAACCCCGTTTCGGCGGAAAGAGGATACAAGATTGTTGATCCTGGTTATCCTGATCGCAGTACGCTGAATCGGAAGTGCAACGATGGTTTGTATCCTACAGCAGAATTGCTAGAAGGAGAAGGAGCGAATATGCCTATTGGGGGTGATGTTCTAGATCCAATTGAAATTGAAACCATTCGCCAATGGATTTTGTGGGGCGCTCCGAAAAATGGGAATGCTTTTAACAACAACTATTACAATGCAATGGTGGAATATCATACGGAAGGTGGAATTGCTCCTACTGAGCAACCGGAAGCTCCTGAGCAAGGATTTCAAATTTACCTAGGTCCTATTTTCTTGCAACCTGAACAAGAGGTGGAATATTTGAAAAAGCATGTCTACGAATTTGAAGAAGGTTTCGAAGTAGATCGCATGCAAAATTTCATGTCTGATTTTTCACATCACTTTATTTTGTATCGCTACAATGCGCTACCTACTGATGTTCCAGAAGGATTGAGAAATCTAACTTTCGAAAGTACTTTAACCACAGAGTTTTTAAATATTTGGCAAGACAACAGAGATTATCAATTACCAGAAGGCACAGCCTTTTTCTTCGATGAGACCACTTTTTTGGATTTGAATTTTCATGTAAAAAACTATAGTACGACTTCGGTACTAGCGGCCGACTGCTACATTAATGTACACACAAAAGAAATAGGTACAGCGGAAAAAGAAATGAAATCTACGCTCCAGATTAATTTCGGTTTGAATATTCCTTCAAATCAACCAGGGCACATTGAAACGATTGGTTTAGATAATAGTCAAGACTGGAATGTTTGGATGTTGACTTCACACACTCACCAGTACGGAACAGATTACGATATGTATTTGGAGGAAAATGGCCAAGAAGGCATTCAATTGTATGAAGGTCAACATGACACAGACTATACTTTCTTTACGGGCACTTACGATTATGCACATCCTCCAGTTAGATATTTTGATGATTTCTTAGAGTTACCAGGTGGTTCAACCACTTTACATCATGCAGAATATCACAATACAGGTAATTCTAATGTAGGTTTTGGTGTAACTACCGATGATGAAATGATGCTTGCCATTATTTTATACACGCTTGGAGATTCTCATTTGGAGGAACCAATCGCCAATGATCTTCCCTTTGCAATTTGTGAAGATGCAGAGCCTTTCGAAATTCTCAGCAATTTCGAAAGTGGAGCTTTAGGCGATGGCGTTTATGGAAATCTATTTTATCCAGATCGTGCTGGAATAGGAGCACACGAGATAACCATTAATTGTTGCGACCCAAGCAAATTACAAACGCACACCATTACCGTTGAGGCCTTACCAGAAATTCCTGAGATTAGCACTTCGATTGCAGGCTTAAGTACAACTCCTGGCTTCGCTTCTTATCAATGGTACTTCGAAGGTGATCCTATCGAGGGAGCTAATGGCTTAAGTCTCGCCACTGAGGAAGCAGGAAATTATACGGTAGAAGTAACAAATACAGCAGGCTGTTCCCGTGTATCTGAAAGCTATGAAATTATTGGTACCGGAATCGAAACATTTAGTGACACATTCCACTGGACTCTACGCCCTAATCCTACCAACGGAAATACGCAGATCGTTCTTGAATTAGAAAAACGATCCAACATCAAACTGACTGTTTACAATATGCTGGGAATGCAAACCACAAATATTTTGGAACAGGAATTAAATAGTGGAGAACAAGTTATCAATCTTGACCTTTCAGATTATGCAAAAGGAATTTATTTTGTAAAGTTTGATTTGGACGGCAAGATCTACTCACAAAAACTCTTGAAAAAATAAAGAGAACCAATTTTTCACTGGTAAAAGAAAGGGAAGCACTACTAGTGTTTCCCTTTTCTTATACCATCAATTAAACGGAAGAATTTGATAATTTAACATTTAGCTAATCTACCAAAACGGAGAAGCTTGAGATTGAAAAATAACTAAATGCAAGAAAAGGCTTGCTTTATATACAATAAGGCGTAAATACACGCATAATAACAAGTACCTATACGTAGATAAGAAGTAAATATTAACACTTTAATCAAAAAAATATCCACAAAATTGCGTACTTAATACTACCTAAATAAATTTATTCTGTGCTTGATATTCAATATTTCGAATTTAAATATCGAAACAAAAACAACTGATTTATTCAACAACTCATCCCGTTTTTTCATCCACTCATCGCAATTTTTCCAAAAATCGGAATAGTTTGATCGTTTTGCCCTAGATTAGCAGAGTAATTAGAGCAAGTATTATTAACTAAAGAGATTGAGCAGTTGATTTAGTTATTCTCCAATAATACTTCTTGCAGGGAACAAAGGACATTGAAATAGAATTTCAATAGAGGAATAATTCTATTCCGTCCTCATTTTAAGCTGGTTTTTTTGGGAATCTCCTATGAAGGAGATAAGGGAATTGTTAACGAATGAATGTATCTCACTTCAGGCGACGCTAGAGGTAAAGATATATACGAACATATTTGGCACTGGGAATGCCTTCTCCATTTCACTCCATTTAAGAGGAGAAAACTGCGCGAAGTCACTAAGCAAATCGTGTTTCGAACATTCGCTTACATAGCTGTAGGTATTTGAGATTTTTTTTAAATAAAAAGCAATCTCAATGGCGGAGCTATGTCTAAAAATAAATGAGCTTAAAATAAAAATATCACCAAACTAACGAATCGAACTCGGTTCACTGCCTGACAAAAATCCAAAGTATGAAGATCTCTTATTTAAAAATCACCGAATCTATTCTAGAACGATTAAAAAGGAATTATTGGCTTTCAATGCCCAGAGTACATGAATGTCCAGTATTTACTAAAATCGTACAACATAAATTCAAGTCTAATACTATTTACATACTTATTTACTTATTTAGCCTTACTAATTCAATAGATTTCCAAGCACAAACAGGAACTCCATGCAATGCTACGAGATGGACAGAAGCTGGAGACGCTGACGCACCTACTGGAACTATCAATTGCGGTTCTTCCGCAAGCACACAATCTAATATTGACAATACCGGTGAATACAATTCTCTAGATCCCGGCAATTTACCATTGGGAGGAAAAACAAATTGCTTGGATCCAAATTCCAACACAATATTGGCAGGGACTTCGCCTATTCCTCCTAATGGAACCGAGATTTTGTGGTTTCAATTTGATGTGCGTGCCAACGCTGGGGCTTACGACTTTCAGATAATTGCTCCTGGTGGTCAGACTGTACATTGGGAACTATACTACAGCAACATTCCTAGTGTGCCTGACGATGACGGATCTTTAGGAGGCGACTGTTCCGATTTGACTTACTTGGGATGCGGGGTAGGGTTTTCAGGATGGTCTGACGCTGCTTTCTTTACACCAAACTTTAATGCGGTAACTAATTATTATTTAGCCGTTTGGGCAGAAGGAAATAACTCTGGAGTCGTTGAAGATTTAGGAGGACCAAATTTCAAGGCTCGATATGGTTGCGGTAGCAAGTGTGCTATAGATGTGGGTACAGAAGAGCCTAATATTTCTTGTACTTCTGATGGTTTTGTAGTGAGCATTCCTGTAATCGGAATCTCTGGAACATTTACAGCTTCCTCATCTGGCGCAACAGAAATTGATCCCGAATCAGTTACTCTTCCAGATGGCGAATTAACTGAAGCTATATTTAATGTAAGTTATCCGAGTAATGCAACCTCTTATTCAGTCTCTATTCAAGGAGACAATAAGGACTGTTCTAGTTTATCTTTTGAAGGAACTTTAATTGGTATTGAATGTTGTACTTTTAGCTTAGAATGCAATAGCTCGGATACAAATTTAGGAAACTACAATTGCAATAATTCTAATCAAATTCCTGCTCCACCTACCGTCACTCTTACTGGAGGAACGTACATCATCGATAATGCAAATAGTGATTACATGATGGAAGCAGGAGCTAGTCCCTGCGGAAGTATTGAGCTCAGTTCCTCAGATGATCCAAATCCCAATTTCTGTGGAGTTGCTAGTGAAATCACTAGAACCATTACTGTCTGGGATGACCTAGATAATGATCAAGTTTTGGATGACAATGAAAATTCCGAAACCTGCGAATTCACTTATTCGATCACCCCACCACCAACTCTTACTTTAAGTGATTGCCCCGACAATCAAGATTTCGCGGCCTGTTCCGATCAAGAAACGGTTACAGATGCATTTAATACTTGGATAAATGGATTAAATAATATTACCGAATCAGGCGGTTGTAACACGCAAAGCATTCAGTACAGTGTTGATCCGAATAGTCTGTCCGCTCCTAATGTCTGTAGCACTTCTGCTACGAATTATTCTGTGACCGTTTCCGTAGCTGCAAATTGTGGAGCAACAGCATCTTGCACGGCTACTTTCGATGTAGCAGCATACAACGATAATTTATTATTAAGCGATTGTCCGAGCGATCAAGACTTTGCCGCTTGCTCCGATCAAGACGCCGTAACAGCGGCATTTAATACTTGGATAAATGGATTAAATAATATTTCGGCTTCGGGCGGATGTAATACGCAAAGCGTACAGTACAGTGTGGATCTTAATAGTTTAACAACCCCTGATGTGTGTAGCACTTCTGCTACGAATTATTCTGTGACCGTTTCCGTAGCTGCAAATTGTGG
>CALFBW010000051.1 GCA_937951415.1 uncultured Chitinophagales bacterium
TGCACCTGTTATGACAATCTTTTTCATGATCATTTATTACTTGAATTCAAGTCAAAAAACTCTAAGCTTTCACCAAAGCAGCAAAATACGCCTTAAATTTCTCAACTTTCGGTTTCGCTACAAAAAGGCAGTAACCATCGCTTGGGTTTTTGCCAAAGTAATCTTGGTGGTAATCTTCCGCTGGATAGAAAATATCCAGTTCGGTAATCTCAGTCACGATGGGATCGCTCCACAAATCGGAAGTTTCTGCGGCCGCTTTCGATTTTTCTGCCAGTTCCTTTTGAGCATCGTCTAAGTAATAAATGGCAGAGCGGTACTGCGTGCCAATATCGTTTCCTTGTCGGTTTAGAGTAGTAGGATCATGAACTACCCAAAAGACTTCCAGTATTTGCTGATAGCTAACAAGTAGTGGATCGTAGCTTATCTTGAGTACTTCTGCATGCCCAGTCCTTCCCGTACAAATTTCTTTGTAGCCGGGGTTCTTGACAAAGCCCCCGCAATAGCCCGAAACCAAGGAATGAATTCCTTTCATTTCTTTATAAACGGCTTCTACACACCAAAAGCAGCCACCGCCTACAATTGCTACTTCCTGTTGATTTTCCTCGTTTCCCTGGACGAGTTCCGCTTTAGTTATTCCGTGTCCCATATTTATTTATTCTTAATTTAAGAGCAGTGTTCTCACTTTTTCTTTGTCGACAGGAAACCATTTTAGCGCTAGCTCCGTCTATCCTTCAAAGACATGAAATCATGGAAAATCAGCTGCCTTTATTCTTACTACTCTTAACAGCAATTTTGCTGAGTAGTTCTTGTCGAGACAATGTAGAAAATCCAGATGAGAATGTAAACCGAAATTGTGATGATACGCTCCCCGAAATCATCGAAGGCGATAATGCCTTTAGTTTCGCTTTGCTGCAAGAACTCGTTGCCGCCACTCCTGCTGATCAAAACATTTTTGTTTCACCGCTTAGTGGATCTTTGGCCTTGGGCATGACTTACAATGGAGCTACTGGTGCCAGCAAAGAAGAAATGCAAACTGCTTTACAATGGGAAGGGCTCTCGGATGAAACCATCAATGAAGGACACGCTTGCTTGATAGAATATCTTGAGGATTTAGACGAAAAGGTGATTCTGGAGATCGCTAACTCTATTTGGTACGACCACAACTATCCGTTCTTGGAATCTTTCTTGGACAAAAACGCCTTACACTACGACGGAGAAATCCTTGCTTCGAACTTTGCTGATCCAGAACTGGTCAATGAAATAAATGATTGGTGTGCAGAAAAGACAAACGATAAGATTTTGGACATTTTGGACATGGTTCCTGCGGATGCAGTAATGTATTTGATCAATGCCATTTACTTTAAAGGCGACTGGAAGTTCCAATTCGACAGTGAAAATACCGTAGATGCGACTTTCACTCCTTCTAATGGTGAGAATTATACCACTCCAATGATGAAGATTCAGGAGAACTTCCTTTATTACAAAGGAGAGAACTTTGAAGTTTTAGATCTTCCTTATGGCAATGAAAAGTACAGCATGACACTGTTTTTACCACAATGGAATGAACTTGAGGCCTTTGAGCAAAACTTCAAGCATGAAAACTACAACGAGTGGATTGCCTCCATGGAGGAAACAGAAGTTTTGTTGACTTTACCGAAGTTTAAGGTGGAATACAAAACCCTGCTCAATGATCCTTTGCAAAACATGGGCATGGAAAAAGTGTTTTATGATGGAGCTGCTGAATTCGGAAACATGACGCAGGACGGTAATGACGTGTACATCAATAGAGTTATCCACCAAACCTTTCTAGAGGTAAATGAGGAAGGCTCAGAAGCGGCAGCGGTTACAATTGTTGAAATATTTACCGAATCTTTTGATCCAAATGCTCCTCCAAATTTTACCGTGAATCGTCCTTTCTATTTCTGTATTCGAGAACGAGAAAAGAATACGATACTGTTTATGGGTAAAATGGAACAGCCCGAACTTTAAAACCATTTGAGCAAAAATTGATACAGGAGGCGACTGCATGCTTCCTGTATTTTTTTTATGCTAGCTTTAGAGAAAGCATCCTGTATTATGCGTCTATTTCTTCTTACATTTTTCGTCAGCCTATTCACAGCACTCAATGCTCAGACAGACTTGTATCCTGATTGGGAATGTGATGCTTTTACAGGAATAAATACGGCCATTGTTTTTAGTGAAAATTATCAGTGGCTTGGAACGTCTGCAGGAGTTATACGAATTAATATAGAAACTGGAGAACAGTATGTGTATGATCATTCAAATAGCATTTTGGATGATCCCTACATTTTTTCTATTTATGCTGATCGAGAAAATAGAATCTGGTTTACAAACCGGAGCGGACTATTCGTCATTGAAGATTTAGACTTGCGAAAAATGCGAGATGATCGTCTTTGGTCTTGCAGTTTCACAGAAAAACCGGATGGCAGTGTGCTAATTGCAAAGAGCTGGGCGATCATGACTTACAAAGATGAGGAATGGTCAATAGAAGGAGATTTAGATGAGTTTGGCGTAAGAGAGTGTTTCAAAATAAAATATTATGAAGAAACGGATCAACTGGTTCGACTGATTCGATCGTCTTGGGACTTGTTTCTTAGCATCGATGGTCCTGATGGAAATATTACCCACAGTTCTGTCACAAGTAATCTTCCGCAAGGAGATCACAAATATGCCGATTTTGAGTTTGATGCCAATGGAGACTTATGGGTAGCGAATCGTTTCGGTTTGTATCGCTTGGTGGAAGACGAATGGTGGATTTACTATGCGGTTAATTCTGGATTGGAAGCATACAATTATTACAGCATACATTTAGATAATGAAGGACGCCTAAACTGTTTGGGTTCTTGGGGGAATCGACACTTTGTGGGAGTATATGAAAACGAGGTCTGGACCAGCGTAGAAATTACAGCATTTGAAGGAGATCGATTGACACGATTCCCTTCTACCCTCAAAAACGATAAATGGTACTTATCGCATTGGGGGAAAGGGGTATTTACTTTGGAAAACGATCAGCCAATTTTATTGGCAGGCACAGCTTCTGCTAAGCCGAACAATTACATTTTCTGTCTAGAACGAGATACAGAAAATCGAGTTTGGATGACTGGTCGTACACAGAATTGGACAGCGCCTTTTTCACGAGGACCTGTTTATTATCGAAACAATAAATACGAGGAACTTGCGCCTTACCCCTTTACCAAAGAAGATTATGTTTATGTGTATGATATGTATCCTACTCCGGATGGTGGAGTAGCAATGGTGGGACGAGAAGGCTTGACAGTTCACGATGGTAATTCTTTTTGGAGTATTCCCTGTGATTCTACCATCTTCACCAACGATTGGCTGGAAAATGTATTTGTGGCCTCTAATGGAGACATTTGGGTACATGAGCGCTATACGAAAATCCAACACTATAATGGCAATTCTTGGAAACCCTATTGGGATGGTTCTCATGGTTTAGAAATAGATTATCGTTGCGAATTTGCCGAAAACCCGATTGACGGAACCATTTGGTTATCGGGTGACAATGGAGTGAGTTGGTTTGATGGTGAGCAATGGCATGTCGTTAGTGGTCAACATTCTAACCGTGCGCGCGAATTACATTTTGATGCTAATGGTCAATGTTGGGCGCCTAGTAATTATGGTCTTCTGAAAATAAATGAAGATGGTATAGAAGTTGTCGACAGTAGCAATAGTTCTTTAATTCGGACTAGATGCACTCAAATGAGCATTGCTCCGAATGGAGACTTTTGGATTTTAAGTGATTCTTTGCTCTATGCTTGGAATGGCGATGAAATTACCGACAGTATTCAATTAGGTAAAGGCGCTGTACCTTTTCCTTACTATTGGTTTGACCCTATCCTCGATTTTACCTTTGATGCTAAAGGGCAAATATTTATAGCCATTCCGAATCACGGGGTTTTTCGCAAACAAATTTACCCAGTGGAGGATCAGAAGAACCAGGAGCTGCTTACCATCAATACCTTTGAATCTTATCCCAATCCTGTTGTCGCTTCAGCCCAATTACAAATTCAATTAGAAGAACCATTGCAATGTGCGTCTCTTCAACTTGAATGGCTGGATCTCTCTGGAAGAACGGTAGAACTTCAGAGAACCGATCCTTTGTATGGAGAGCAAATTGAAGTCGAGGTACCAAGCCTTCCTCCTGGTATTTATTTATTAAGAATAAATGGATCTTCCAGTAAGAAGATTTTCATTTCAGCTCCGTGATGGAATTAAAGTGCATTCAACATTAAAACCTCTTCCCAAGTAAAAAGCAGATAGCTGTAGAGGAATGCAAAAAGCGTTCAGCAAATAAAATTATCCTCACTTGAGTCTCTAATAGGTTTACAAATGCTGGGCGTAAAGTAAGGGAACTTAAATTTGTAAAGCACTAGACCAAAAGCACCCGCGATAATTCAGTACCTTTCCTACATAAATTGTTATCTAGAAACTGTGCTATGAAAGTCCTTACCACCTTACTGTCCTTTTTTTTGACCTTCTCCGTTTTCGGAGCTGCTACTATTACGCTACAAAACAATACTCCTTTAGATCTAAGCTTTGATTTGGTAATAAATGGCACTTTAGAAGAAGCCCCCGCTGAAATGTACGAACAGCTCAATGATGCCCTCGATGGCTGGGAGAAAAAGAAGTTAATGCTAGAGATTAACGAAGCATTCGCAGCAGAGGGCGAGACTTTTTCTTTTCGACTTAAATGCAACGAAATTCCAAACTTATCACTGTTTTGTGATTTGAGTTTGGCTGGAAATGGTTTCAACTACACATTGATTGGGACCGCTCCTGGGAGCCAACCTGTAAATTTGGGAGAAGCCGAACTTGCAGAAATTCCTTTTTCTTTTGATGGTCGAGAATACTTGTGGAAACTCGAATACAAACAAGAAGATACAGATGAGTTCCCATTTCTTGCTGCGATTCATGACTTGGTTCCATATGAAGTAAGTGCTGAAGATTTAGCAGATAAGAACGTGCTAAATGTAATGTCGTACAATACTTGGATGATGACACCACCTTTTGGCCCCGATCATATGTTCACGCGCGCCCATTCATTCGCCGATTACATTGATCCTGATTTGGATGTTTTGGTTCTTCAAGAAGTGTTTGACGATTCAGTTCGTGTGCATTTCTTCAATCCGGATTTAGCAGAACTGGGTTATGTACATCAAGCTGGACCTGCGAACAATGATGATATGAACGTTTTCGCCAGCGGTGTGGTGGTTTACAGTAAATGGCCTATTGTTTTTACCGCGGAGTATCATTTTGACAGTTGCAACTTTAACTCCTTCGATTGCTTTGCGAATAAAGGCATATTGTATGCAGAAATTGACAAAATGGGAAAGCCTTATCATTTGTTTGGAACGCACATGGAAGCAGGAGGAAATGAAAGCGATGTGCACATCAAAAAAATGCAGCTAGGGGAAATGCGTAGATTCATTGAGGCGCAAAATATTCCAAATGACGAGCCAGTAATCATGGCGGGTGATTTCAATAACAGCCCGAATCATGGAAACGGATTATTTACTGCTGTGCGCGATTCTTTAAATCCGCTTATGCCCGATCATATA
>CALFBW010000052.1 GCA_937951415.1 uncultured Chitinophagales bacterium
CGTATAGCTTCCTGGATCACTGTAAGTAAACGACGAATTTTCTTGAGAAGAACCACTTAAGAATGGGTCACCAAAACCCCAACTGTAGCTTATCGCCCCTAGCTGCGGATTAGGGTCGGCTGTATTGTTGGTAAAGCTCACCATTCCCGTTTCGCAATCAATACTATAAGAAAAGTCGGGAATTGGAGGACCCAACAAATTCACTGTAACCTCATAAGGGTCAGTGGTACATCCTCCGGGTTTCTGATCGGTAACGTAAACGGTATTTGCTCCTTCCACAAATCCCATCGATCCCGTATTAAAACTAATGCTAGTGCCTGTTCCCATCTCATTTACGGCATCTACACCATTCGGCGAATACCATGTATAACTGCTCGTTAGGTTAAAACCTGCCAAGTTTAAAGCGACATCATCTCCCAAGCAGGCATCTTGTGGTTGTGCTGTCCCTTCAAAAATAGGAGCGGCTACATTAAAGGCAATCTGAAGATTCGCTGGATCGCTGTTATCGATGGGGTTCGAGCAGGCATCCAATACGGTGGGTGCAGCATCATTATTAGAGGCAATACTAAAGAAGTAATTACCGGGCAACAAAGGAGGATCAAACACCAAAGAATACTGATTATCAAATATTCCCCCGAGATCACAGTCTTTTGCAGTCATTGAAATGATGTCATGCGTGACACCAGGGCCAATCAAGAATATAGAATCTACTACAAATGAGGCACAGGAGATGTTTTCTGAAAAATTAAGCACCAAAGAAGTCTGTCCACACTCTGGCTCCACTACAGCTTCAGGGCTGCTCGAAACATTTTCAATCTCTGGTGGCACATCGTCAAAAATTTGGGCAGTTGAAGTACTGAAATCAATATCGTAGCCATTCACGGAAGCCGAATAGTTCGTGATCAAGATCGCATAAGTTTCACCCTCAACAACTGCCAAACAAGGCTCTTGAGCTGGACAGGGAATTGGTCCACCACCCGTAGGACCCGTCACGCCTCCACAATCAATACTTCCGGAAAAATTACAACTCACTTCTAGTGAGGCATCATTGAATATATCCTCGCAAGATGCATCGGTCAAGTTGTAAATGCCGTAGTCGTAATCGTCGAATGGATCATTCGGAGTGATCAATACACACAAATCACCAGATTGCTGCGTTGTAAAAGTGTACCAAACGGAATTGACTTCTACTTGGCTGGTAACGGGTGAAGTACCAAAGCACGAGTTAACGCTATTGACTTCATTCTCTACATCACCAATACCGATAAAAGAGTTGGCTTCTGAATAGCCCTCCAAGCAAATGGGAATGGCCCCTACACAATCGGAGGGGTTTTGCGCAGAGAGCTGCGCAAATGAAAAAAAGATTGCTATTACAGCAAATGGTAAAAGAGGCTTCATGTATAAGGATTTACTTCCCGAGGGCTAAAATAATGACTAGAGCTGTCTTTATAAGTGCTGAACTGTGCAGTTTGTCATATCTCTTATGCTAATGCACAATTGTCCTTGCTATTTCTCAGTATTGAGAGCGTCTAATAAATGAGAACGCTGCTCAATCCAATACAAAAGAACGTCAAAAAGTTATCCTTGTTCGGTGAATCCGTTCTTGAGCCGAATTAGTGGATTATCAACTTTTGTTGATACTGCCCATAAGCAGACTGCACTTGTATTACATACAAGCCTTTCGACCAACTAGCTACTTCAAGTTGATCTTGCCCTGCAAGAAGGTCTCTTTCTACTTTTAGCTGACCATTCAGAGAAAAAATTCGAACGGCACTTTCTGAGCTTAGCTCAAGATGTATCTCTTTCTGCACCGGATTGGGAAAGACAGCAGCAACTCTAACTATCTCCTCCCCTTAAGCTAGTCATTGGACAGTTCGCATCGTCTAGCTTTGCCGTAGATGTAGCAAAGTCCAGAGTATATCCAGACTGATCAGCCGAATAGTTATTTATTAGCAATTGATGGTTTTCTCCCACTTGTACTTCAATACAAGCCTCTTGTGCCGGGCAATTTTCTTAATCTCCGCCCGTGGATTCTCTGATTTCAGCACAAGAGGTAGTGACAGATAAATTATAGATGACTTCCAAGCTAGCGTCGCCATAAATACACAAGAAGAGAAGACTAGCAAACCAAATGCATTTCTAAACCTATTTACTCTATTACAAGCTTCTCTCGATAAACTCCATCCGAAGTCTGCAATTGTAGGAAGTAAATCCCTGCTTTCCAATCGTGGATAGCTAATGTACTCTGTCCCGCTTGATAAGCTGCTTGGTGCACTTGCTGGCCGTTGATAGAAAATACCTGCAAGTCTGTTTGTTCTTTTAAATTCAGAAACAAAACATCCCGTGCAGGATTCGGATAGAACATATTGCTTGAAAAATGGGTATCTGACAAACCAGAAATCACTTCACCATCAAATGGAGGTACAACGATCTCTTGGGAAGTTATCGTTGAGTTGCAATCGTCACCATAAGATGCTTCTAGGCTAACGAGATAGGTTCCTGAACTGCTGTATGCAAAAGAAGTGTTCTCGAAAGAAGACCCAGTCAAAAACGGATCTCCAAAATTCCAATTATAGCTAATGTTCCCAGCTTGAGGATTGGTGTCCGTGCTAAGATTGAAAAATTCAACAGTGCCAGTAAGGCTGTCAACTTCGTAATTAAAAGCTGAGACAGGCGGAGCCCAGAGATTAATTATCACTACATAAGTATCGGTTTGACAATCATCGGCCTTTTGTTCAAGAATAAATACTGAATTTGCTCCAGCTGAGAAATCATCAGAATTTGTATCTAAAGAAATACTAATGCCTTCTCCAATAACTTCATTAAAATTAGCATCAACACTCCAGAGATAATTAGTGCCAAGCCCATCACCAAATACGGTAAGTGAAACAACTTCGCCCAAACAAGCATTTTGAGCGCCTACATCACCAGAAAATGAAGGATATCCGACGGAGAATTCGAATTGGAAATTTGAAGTTTCTGTCCCTTCAAGTGCATTACCACAAGCATCCGTAATTGGGAATTCATCTTCTATCGAAATGTTCAAAAAGTAATTTCCTAGTTCCAATGGAGTATCCAAAAGCAATGAAAACTGCTTATCGTATAAGCCTCCTTCATCACAATTTTTCGAGCCCACTTCTAGCACTTCCATGATCGTATTTTCATTAGACACAGTAATAGAAGCCGCATCCAAAGTAGCACATATCAGATCTTCCGAAAAATTCAGTAAAATGGTGTTTTCACCACAGGATGGATTAATCACTATATCAGGGCTTCCAGAAACTGATTCCAGCTCTGGCTCTACACCACCTAAAGTAGCGGTTGAGGCCGTAATATCTATGCTATACCCATTTTCAGAACCAGAATAATTGGTTATTAAAACAACATAGACTTCTCCAGCAAAAACTGAAAAACAAGGTTCTTGGGCTGGACATGTGAATGCGTCTCCTCCAGTGGGACCCGTAAGTCCTCCGCAAGCTGTACTTCCCGAAAAATTACAACTCACTTCTAAAGATGCATCGTCATAGATTTCTGAACAACTGGCATCGGTAATATTAAAAATCGCATAATCATAATCGTCAGATGAATCATTTGGGCTTATAGACATACAGAAATCCCCAGATTCTTGGATCGTAAAAGTATACCAAACAGAATTCACTTCCACTTGAGATGTTAAAGAAGAATTCCCAAAACAAGAGTTAGAGGCATTCACTTCATTCTCGACATCACCTATTCCGATATAAGCATTTTCTTCTTGGAATATTTCTTGGCAAATAGGGATCGCACCAATACAGTCGGAAGGGTTTTGGGCTTGAATGAATGGGGAAGTGCAGAGGCAAAGCAATGTAAAGATTGCGCGTAAGTTTAGATCTTTCATCAATAAAATTTAAAATGGCGAAAGTCTAAAGCTAGCAGAAGTTTCCCTTATTTAAAAAGGAAAGTCAAAAAGAAAGTATTCAATATTTACTAGCAGAAATAAATATCCGAAGCAATTAAATTCTAAGAGCGATAGGTCAGAAATTACTCAACAATTAATTTTTGTTGGTAAACTCCTTCAGCAGTTTGCAGTTGCAAGAAGTAGATACCTGCTTTCCAATCATGGATAGCTAGTGTACTTTGCCCTGCTTGATAAGCAGCTTGGTGCACTTGCTGGCCGTTGATAGAAAACACCCGCAATTCCACCTTTTCTTCTAAAGACAAGAACAAAACATCATTAGCAGGATTCGGGTAAATTTTTGCGCCTGAAGCATTGATGTCAGCTAAGCCAGATGCATTTTCGCAATCCTCCACTTCAATAGTTACAGCGACTGAAGAAGTACATCCGTCGGCGAGCTGTGCTGTTGCTACATAAGTTGTCGTTTCTTGAGGATTGGCAACAATTGCATTTGAGTTCGGATTAGAAATACCTGTTGTTGGTTCCCAGCTGTAAGAACTTACAACAGCTCCAGTCATAAACACATTAATGCTTGTGTATTCTCCTTTACAAATATCTAAAGCACCAGAACTAAGCGTTGGCACATTCAATCCTTCTGTGGCTACCGTATGACTTACAATAGCAGAACAGCCGCTACCAGCAGTTACTCTCAACTCGTAGGTTTCACCTGCTACTGTCGCAATTGGATTGTGTATGCTTGGATCATCTAGGCCAATTGCGGGACTCCACTCGTAAGTGGCATCAGGAATCAATGGTGCCACTAACTGAACGGTTGAACCAACACAGTCACCTGCTACTTTTTGTTCTACTTTCAAATGTTGCTCCCATGTAGGTATCTCTACTTCCATAGTTTGTGAGCAATCATTTCCATCAGTCACTAGTACCTCGTAACTACCAATAGCTAAATTCGAAATGGAGACTTCTTCCGAATCAATTCCAAACCATTCTAATGAATATGGAGGAACTCCTCCTTCAATTTCCAGTTTGGCTACTCCATTCTCACTGCCTTCACAAGGAGGACTGACCAAACATTCTACCCGTAACTCTTGCGGTTCTTCAATGATGAAAGTTTCCGTTACCACACAATTCTCTACATTGGTGGCAAAGACCACGTAAGCTCCAGGTCCAAGATTTTCTAGCACAGGTCCTGTGTCTCCAGTCGACCAACTTATGTCCAGTTGCTCAAAATTTGCAGAAACCACTTCCAATCTTGCATCACTTTCTCCCGCACAGGAAATTGTTGATATTTCATATTTCTCTACAAAAGCAGGCGCATCATCGATGATCACCTCGTCTTCCAACACACAACCATTCGGATGAATAACAGTTACCGAATAAACCCCAGGTGCCAAATCAATCGCCGTATGATTCGTTTGTCCATCACTCCATAAAAATTGGCAGCCGCTGAACATGCAATCGCAACCATTACTGGCTACCGTTGCGCTTCCCGTATTAGTCCCTGGGCACTTTGTGGCATTAGCGTGCGTACTGATCACATAACCAGCATCTTCGCATGGCGTATCTGCATGCAAAAGCAGTCCGCTGCAAACAAAAATCAGCAGCAGCACCGATTGTAGGAAAAAGTTCTTTTGTACCATCATCACCATCTCTTTACTAAATGCCAAACGCCATCGCTTAAGCACTGCAAAAAATATACCACGCAAGCTGCTTTCGATGCTAAACGCTTGCCACAAGAAGGAGAATTGAAAGCCTCAGCCATCTTTTATTATGTAAAAATAAATACATATCTAATACTATAGGAACCAATAGCCTTTCCAAGGAAGCCATTTCACTGGCTCGTCTCTGCCCATAAGACACTAAGAATAAAACACTTACTTATTTATTTTATCAGCAAGAAACGCTCATTGAAAGGAGTACGCTCTGTGGGTACTTGGAGAATGTAAGTGCCACCCCTAAGTGTAGAAAGGTCGACTTCCAGACTGTTAAAATCCGATAAACCCTTCAAAATGAGTCGATAAACAAGCTTCCCGGACATATCATAGACCTTCAAAGCTTCGTCCTCCTGTAGCTTATAAGGTACAGTTATGTGCATTAAGCTATTCGACAAGAAAGCAAGATCCATGGATAGTTCCTCTTGTTCTTCAATTCCAGTCATAGTCATATCTACATTTACAGTGTAAATACAATCCAACTGGTCTTTCACATCGAAGGTATATATACCTGTTGGCAAATCGCCGATCACATCGCCTTCGAATACAGGACTCCCAGCTTCATTAGTAATCAAGTAGGGAGGAGATCCTCCTGTAACTTCGCCTAGAGTAATGGCACCATCCGATGAGGTTTGGTTAGATGGCGGTAAAATTTCGAATGACAAATCCATAATTTCAGGGCCCTCGATAACTATTTCGGTTTCAAACATACAGCCTTCCCCATCTTCTAATCCGAAAGTGTAGCTTCCTGCTGCTAGGGTAGTGATGATGTACAATTGTGCGTTGGTGGTTCCTCCTGAAGGCACCCCGTTCCACGACACCAAGTAAGGAGCGGTTCCTCCACTCCAATCGGCACGGAAGAATCCATCAGGATCACTGGCGCAGGTGGCAGCTGTGGTTTGAACTTCGGCAGTGAGCGCTTCTGGCAATCCTTCAATATTGAATCGCTCTACTTGCACGCAACCATCAGGGTGGGTAACTTTTACATAATGCGCACCCAGGGCAAAGAATTCACTGGTAGAACCCGTATTTCCATTGCTCCATTCTACTGCACAATTTCCTCCAGCACAACCAGTGCTGGTTACACTAACATTTGCCGAGCAAGCTCCCGGGTCTACTGAAACGATTATTTCATTTAAGGCCATACTGCAATTCGAACGAGGGTTCTCGAATATTCCCGTTTCATCCGTTCCCAAATAAGCTCCCCACGAAACAACACCTGCTTCGTAAGGCAGACTGTGGCGAATCATTTCTACACCGCCTGGAGTCACCAAAAGAGATGAGTCGCTTAAGAAAGGATAAACTAAATCCAAAGCTCCATCGGCATCGGCATCGCCCAACCAAGGAGTCGAATTTACATTCCCGCCACCTTTCGGACCATAAACGGTGCTAATATTTGCATCATTATAATCAATCAAAGAAATTTCATGGGTGAAGTAAGTGGGGCTTCCTGTCACCACTTCATTAGAACTAAAAAACACTTCATCGAATCCGTCGCCATCAACATCCGCGATGACTGGTGAACAAAATTGCACCAAACCAATGCTGTCTCTCCAAAGTACTTCTCCAGTAGATCCATCAACAATTAATTGTGTGAAATCTGTAAAAGAAGGAGCTTGTCCTAGTGCATAAGCACTAAATACATCAGGAATATTATCGTCATTAAAAAAGCCAATTCCCGGGGAAGCATTCGTTTCACCGTTTTCGACATTCACTTCCCAAATCAGGCTGTTGTCAATTCCATTCAAAACGGTAATTCTTCCGTCGTAAGAATGACTTACGATATCGAGCACATTGTCGTCGTTAAAATCAGCCACGGATGGCGGTGCAATAAATCCTTTCGTTTCACTACTCATAATCGCAACAGCCTCCGACAAATCGCCTGCCATCAAGTCGGCCAAAGAAGCTCGATACAAAGCACCGTTTTGCGTTTCTCCTCCTGTACCAAATAAAATTTCGGGTTCGTCTTCCCAGAAATTCACCAGTAAAGGAGACATGTAAGTTTCTTGTCCGTCGGGAACTTCTGCTACCGCTAAGGTTTCACCATTGGCGGCATTTAATACCAACATTTTTCCAGCAGGTCTTGGATCGTTGGGCAATAATGCCGTAGGATCTCCTCCATTCGCGACCAACAAATCTGAGAAGCCGTCTCCATTTTGGTCAGGAACCCACTGCGGCGTATAAAATTGCCAAATATCAAAATCTCCTGGAGTAATGGAATCTCCTTGCGGAAAAAACTCCCAAATAATTTCACCGGTGGCTCCATTTATTCCCATCATTTCTCCTAGACGACCTCCAATAAAAACATCGACGGTTCCGTCTCCGGAAATATCTTGAAAAATCGGACTCCCAAAAATTTGATCTCTAGAATAAACATTCCACAAAACAGTTCCAGTGGCTCCGTCGTAAGCTAAGACACCGTTTTCGCTGCCTTCACCTTCTACACCTGCTCCCAACACAAAATCCAACACACCATCACCATTTAAATGAGCAGCTCTAGTAGAAGAGAAAGTGTAAACACCTTCTACATTAGATTGCCATTCGACTTGCGCCTGAAGAGCGCAACAAATGATACTGCTTAATAAAAGGATGAACAGAACAGGATAGAATCTTTTCATAATATTCTTATTTATTTCAAATAAATTATCAAGTCAAATATTTCCCAACAATGGGCATTCTTCGCCCGACACCAAAAGCCTTCGATGAAATTCGAATCATCGGAGGTGTTTGATATCTTTTATACTCACTAATGTTGACCAATCTTAAAATTCGAGTCACCAAAGCTTCCTCAAAACCCATTTCAATAATTTCCTGAGGACCTTTTCTATTTTCTATATACTGGGCTAAAATCTCATCCAAAACATCGTACTCGGGAAGAGAATCTGAATCTTTTTGGTCCGGTCGCAATTCTGCCGATGGCGGTTTTTCAATAATGTGAACTGGAATAACTTCTTTGTCTCTGTTAATCCATCTCGACAATGCAAATACATCTGTTTTATAAACATCGCCTATCACCGACAAACCTCCACACAAATCTCCGTAGAGTGTCCCGTAGCCAACAGCCGCTTCACTTTTATTGGTTGTATTTAATAAAATAAAACCGTGTTTATTCGATAAAGCCATCAAAATTAAACCGCGGGTTCTTGCTTGAATATTTTCTTCCGCCACATTAAAAGGTTTTCCTTCAAAATGCGGATTTAATAGTTCTAAGAAGGTGGCGTTCGGCTCTTGAATAGAAATAATCTTATGTTGGCAGCCCAAGTTTTTTACCAATTCCAAAGAATCGTTCACCGAATGATCAGAGGAATACTTTGAAGGCATTAAAACTGCTAGAACATTTTCGGGCCCAAGTGCTCGACAAGCCAAAACAGTCGTTAATGCAGAATCCAAACCACCCGATAATCCGAGAATGGCTTTTTTAAATCCTAGCTTTCCGAAATAGTCCTTTATTCCTAAAACAATCGCGTCGTGAATTAAAGGAAATTTCTCTTTCGCTTGCTCCTTGTCTTCGCTTGCCTTTTCAACAAACAATTGATCGGTATCGAAACAACGCACTGCCTCTTCAAAATAAGGCAGCTCTTCTACAATTCCGCCCTGCTTGTCCATCACTACCGATCCACCATCAAAAACCACTTCCGTTTGCGCACCTACATTGTTCGAATAAATCATGGGCAAACCATAACGCTGTACATTTTCTCGAACAATATTCAGTCGCTCTTCCGCGTGTTTCACATCAAAAGGGGACGCCGATAAATTGATCATCAAATCGGGCTGCTGCTTCATTAATTCGTCCATCGGACAAACCTTGTACAGCGGATTTTCATTGCCAATATTCCAAATATCCTCACAAATGGTAATCGCCAATCGATGGCCTTTGAATTCCACCACTTGAAAATCGGTACAAGGCTCGAAATAGCGATACTCATCGAAAATGTCGTAAGTGGGCAGCAAAGCTTTGTGGCTTACATGCTTCACTTTTCCTTCTGCTAATAAATAAGCGGAATTGAATAAGTCCTTGCCTTCTGCTTTCGGATTTACCGAAGGAGCGCCGACCAAAATCGCCACCTCCGAAGACAGCTTCGCCAATCGTGCTATCACTGCTTTGCTTTGGCGAATAAAATCACGAAACTCTAGAAAATCCCTAGGAGGATAACCGCAAACAGCCAGCTCTCCAAAAACCACCAAGTCAGCTCCTTGCGATTTGGCCGTTTCTACCGAGGCTTTTATTTTTTCGTAATTGTAATCGAAGTTCCCAATATGGTAATTCAATTGTGCGAGTGCAATCTTCATTTTGGCATTTTTTATTGCTGCAAAAATGAACGACTAAGGCACCAATTGCAAACCATTCTGCAAGTGCACTACTAAGAGAATCACTTCCTGTGATTCCGCTCATTTTAGAGAACAAAGCGTTCTATTACTGTAATCGCTTTTAGAAGAACAATCCGAAGCGCAATCCCAAGTGCCCGTAGGTGACTTTGTCGTCATCGTTTGGCAAATGAAGCGCCGCTGGATACAGCACATCTGTAAAGGAGCGATCGTAGTGAACGGCTAAGAATAAAATCGTGGAACTCACTGTCTCGTACTCCACACCTGCTGCCAGGTGCCAAGAGCCTGCGAAAGGACGAACCACGTCCATGATTCGCTCATTCTCGATGTCATTTCCTATCGGTCGTGTTCTACTGTAGCGCCCATCGGCTAAAATGGAAGCAGTAACTCCTACTTGTCCAAAGACAGAAAAATAATTGATGATTTCGCGCGTTTTCCCCTTGAAAGCAAAAGGAATCTGCAGATAACCCAACTTATAGTTCATCAAAGAAGTCTCCGTGAAACCAACTTCCATGACTCTCAAATCGGTGTTTACCTTGGTGTACTCAATTCCCGTGGTCAAAAAGTATCGATCTCCGATGTTTTGATCACAAACGAGCCCGAGCGACCATCCTACCTTACCTTCGCCAGTGATATCAGAATTCTCTGCTCTCAACCAACTGTTAGCGGGTTTGAAAAAGGCGCCAATTTGTACTTTCTTTAGAAATTGAGCATTGACAAGCTCGGTCCCAATTAAAAGGACTAGGAGAGTGAATATTACTTTCCTCATAATCTTCGTTGTTTAACTTGGCTGAACGAATAAAACACATTTAAAAAAGTGCTATCAATTTTTCCTAGATTCAAAGACCTTGCCGAATTTTCATTCTTGCTGGTTTTATTAACAATTTCTTCCTGTAAAGAGGAACATTCTGTCCCTATTCCTGATGTTTCTGCATTGGACATTGCTTGGGATTTCCAGCGTTTCGACGAAGCGCTGTTTGCTGTAGATACCGCCAATTATAAGCAGGAAATGGCCAAACTCGCGGCAAAATACCCCTCCTTTTTGCCCTTTTACGCCGAAGATTTACTAGAGATCGGACCGCCAGAGGTGCAAAACAAACCACAAGAACGCTTGCGTTTTTATTTGAGCAATACAGACACGCGTGCGCTGCACGACAGTTGCATAGCAGTCTTCCAAGGGCTAGAAAAAGAGGAAAAACAGCTAAAACGCGCTTTTCAATTGTATGCGCACTATTTCAATAAAAACAAGTCGCCTAGAGTGATTACGCACACTTCCGCCTTTGGTCCTATGGCCTTTACTTTAGGCAGCGAAGTGCTGGGAATCAATCTAGAAATGTTCCTAGGAAAGGACTTCTCCCTCTACCCTTCCGCAGGTTTTCCAGATTATTTGACCTATTCTTTCGAGCAAGAATGTTTGGCGCCGATGGCCGTAAAGACTTGGCTAAATGAGCAACATCCGATTCCATTGGATCGCTTTCGTTTCATCGACCAAATGGTGCATCAAGGCAAAATCCTGTATTTACTCGATCGCTTGTTGCCCGAAACCGCCGATCAATACAAGATTGGTTACTCGAAGGAACAACTGGAATGGTGCAAAGGAGATGAAGCACAGATTTGGGCCTTTTTTATTGAGAAAAAGCTCTTGTACGAATCAGAAAGCATGAAGTACTTCAACTACATTACCGAAGGACCTACCAGCCCGGGAATGCCTTTTGAATCGCCTGGAAAAATTGGCGCTTGGGTAGGTTGGCAGATTGTGCGTAAGTACATGCAAAGAAATCCAGAGACCAGCTTGGAGGACTTAATGCGCATGAATGACGGACAAAGCATACTAAGTAAATCAAAGTACAAACCGTCCTAGCTAAAGCCTGAGTTTTCGCGCACTGAACTCAAAAAAAACGTTTATTTTAGTCAAAAGGAAAAGCAGTTTAATAGCACTCCCTCATTCATCGGCGAAGCTCAACTTGCAAAGGCTTGAGATTTTCATCGAATGCACAAATTAACTGCCGCTCTTTTATTTATTGATAAGGTAATAAAAGGCTGAACGATCATGTTAGCAAGAGCAATCACAAAGGGAGTACAAGTAACGGCAGAATCCATGTATCAAGAGGCGCACTCTGATCCTGGAAGCGCGCACTATTTGTTTTCGTACAGAATTACCATTGAAAATCACAGCCGCGATACCATTCGATTGCTATCGCGCTATTGGTTTATTTATGACTCTTTGGGGGATTGCCACGAAGTTTCGGGCGATGGTGTTGTAGGTAGACAGCCGCTGCTAAAACCCGGCGAGTCTTACCAATACACTTCGGCTTGTCCGATCACCAATATTTTCGGGTACATGCATGGCCATTATGTCATGCAAAAGAGCAAAGACGAAAGTTTATTCAAAGTAGACATTCCCACCTTCTTGTTGGAAGTGCCTTGGATATTGAATTAAGAAAGCAATTTAATTAATAATAAATGGGTCTTTTAGACTGCATTTACTTCGCCACGTCCACTTTTATTCTTGAGCGGAAAGTAGAACTAAACAAGTTGTAAGGAGTTCCTGCTTCCTGATGTCCTTCTGCAACATAGCGCATCATTGTATCCAAATCTTGTGGTGTTTGATAACCAGGAGCCACAATTACCGCTTTCATCTTTTCATCGAGAAATGCCACCGTTGGGTAACTCATTTTACCCTTCAACAACATGGCTGCTGCTTCGTGGTAACCTCTTAGACCGCCTGCCACATAGGAAAAAGTGGTTCCATTAATGACAATAGGCCCTTTGTGCTCCCCGTCCAATTTTACAGGGTAGAAGTTTTCATTCATGTATTCGGCAATCTGCGGATGCTGGAAAGTGTCTTTGTCCATGCGCTTACACCAACCACACCAGTCGGTATATACATCTACAAACACCTTCTTCGGAGCACTCTTCACCAATTCAGAAGCTTCCTCTAGACTGTACCATTTCACCAGACTTTCCGTTTCTCCTTCCACTGTTTGGAAAGCCGACGAAGGAGCCAGTGACCAACACAGAATGGCTGCCAATACCGCAATGATAGCTGTTCCTAATTTATACATAAGTCTACTTTTCCTTTTGTTTAAGACGCTTTCCAGCCAGGAAAGTCATTGATCAAGAAGCTAAAAAGCGCTGACTTCGGCGCACTTCGGCGCTTGATTAACGGTATTTCTGTTCAAAAGCCGACCAAGTCATAGTCTTGTAGTAATCATCGCCATAATAGTGCATGATCATATCAAATTCCGGCGCTTCCATATAACCCGGAATTACTTGTATGCGCTTTTGATCTTCGTTCATTACTACGTAAGATGGAAAAGACAAGCGCCCGTCCAAAAGCATAGATGCCAATTCATGGTAGCCACTCTTTCTGTCTTTCACAAAGTTCCAAGTTCTTCCTTTAAAGGAGATCTCTCCCTTGTATTCGCCATCCAATTTTACCGAATAAAAGTTATCATTCAAGTACTTCACCACTCTTGGGTTCCTAAAAGTACTCTTGTCCATTTTCTTGCACCAAACGCACCAATCGGTGTATACATCAATGAAAATCTTCTTTGGGTTCCTTTCATTGGCTGCTATCGCCTCCTCGAAGCTCATCCATTTAACGCCCTTTTTCGCGACAGAAGTGTTGCCTGCAGAAGATGTGCTTTGGCTGCGTACCGCTGTTTTTTGACTAGAGCAAGCTGTAAAAGCGACAAGGCTAAACAAGGCAAAGAAGAAGATGGAAATTGATGTTTTCATGTAAGTGAGATCGCTAAAGTGACACAATGTTTAGTCTTAATGCTAAAGTTACGTGAATTATTATGCCACAATTCCTAGCAGCGCTTTTTTGTCGCCCTAAGACGGACTTCTTCGGTCTTTTAGCATTCAAGGAAATTCTCTGAGATATGATATCTTTAAGGCTCTTACCAAGAAAAACCTAATGACTTTTAGCGAATACGAGTATCAACGGCCAGATATGACGGCCTTGCAAAAAGATGCCGACCGATTGATCGACCTTTTCTCTGCAGCAAATACGATCGAAGAACAAAATCAGATCATCGCCCAAATCAATGACCTTCGAAACGATTTTGATACCATGTGGAACATGGCGCAGATCAGACATACCATTGACACCAAAGATGCCTTTTACGAAAAGGAAAACGATTTCTTCGATAGCAATGTACCGCTCTTTCAAGATATGGTCTCAAAATTCTATCGCGCCTTGGTGCAATCTAAGTTTAAGAAAGAGTTGCAAGAGCAATGGGGAGAGCAATTCTTCAATATCGCCAAGATGACGGTCGATGCTTTTGACCCTGCGATTATAGACGACCTAAAGGAAGAGAATAAGCTCAGCAGTGAATACGTGAAGCTCAATTCTTCTGCGAAGATCGATTTCCAAGGCAAGGAATACAATTTGGCGGGCTTGGCTCCTTTCATGCAAGACGATGATCGTTCGGTGCGCAAAGCGGCTACCGAAGCTTTCTGGGATTTTTATGGAGAAAACAGTGCAAAGTTCGACGACATTTTTGATCGTCAGGTGAAGCTGAGAAACACCATTGCCAAAAAACTCGGCTTTAAGAACTTCGTGGAATTGGGCTATGCACGTATGCTGCGCTCGGATTACAACAGCGAAGATGTAAAGCGTTTTCGCGAGCTCGTGCGTAAGTACATTGTTCCGATCAGCAGCAAGCTCCGCAAACGACAAGCGAAACGTTTGGGCTTGGACAGTTTGACTTATTATGACCTTTCTTACAATTTCAAAAGTGGGAATGCTACTCCGAAAGGCGATCCAGAATTCATTGTGGCGCAGGGCAAGAAAATGTACGATGAACTATCGCCTGAAACGGCAGAGTTTTTCAATTTCATGTTGGACAAGCAGTTGTTGGATTTAGAAAATAAAAAAGACAAAGCGGGCGGCGGTTACTGTACGTATTTAGCGAATCAAAAAGCGCCTTTTATTTTTTCCAATTTTAATGGAACGAGTCACGACATTGATGTTTTGACGCACGAGGCGGGTCATGCTTTTCAAGTGTACCAAAGTCGCCATTTTGCGATTCCCGAATACAATTGGCCCACCTACGAAGCCTGCGAAATTCATTCGATGAGCATGGAGTTTTTGACCTGGCCGTGGATGGAAAGTTTTTTCAAGGAGGATGTCGATAAATACAAGTTTAGTCATTTAAGCAAAGCCATTCTATTTTTACCTTACGGGGTTTCGGTAGATGAATTCCAACATTTTGTTTATGAAAATCCTGACGCGACTCCTGCGGAAAGAAATGCGGCTTGGAAAGCCATTGAGGAAAAGTATTTACCGGATTGGGACTTTGAGGAAAACCCACATTTATCGAAGGGGGTTTTCTGGCATAAGCAAGCACATATTTTCGAAATGCCTTTTTATTACATTGATTATACGCTCGCTCAAATTTGCGCTTTCCAGTTCTGGAAAAAATCGCAAGAGACCCGCGAAACCGCCTTGGACGATTACATGCGTTTGTGTGCGGCCGGGGGAAGCAAGTCCTTCCTTGAGTTGGTGGATTATGCGAATTTGGAGTCGCCCTTTGAGGAAGCATCTTTTAACAAGGTCATTGGAAACGTCGAGGACTATTTAGCGACCGTGGATGACTTGGTTTTGTAGGTTGTTTAATTCATAATAAATATTGGAGCCCGCTGACGATTTTCGTTGGTGGGCTTTTTTTGTTAGTCACTTTGCCTAATCCGAAATTCTCGGAACGATCTGCCAAGAATTCCCACGAAAAGGTCACCAGTCTAAGACGACCTATACCTTTCTTCGTCTTTTTAAGGTAGTGGTAGTAATAATTGTATGTGCACTTTTGCTAATTAAAATTAGTCTCGGCTTTTTCCTATCTTTGCTAAAGAAGGAGTCTAAGTTATCAATAAGTCATTGTAAAAGTCCATATTAATTTAAACTTTGTTACCAAGCGGAGAGGCAAATACGGCTATGATCA
>CALFBW010000053.1 GCA_937951415.1 uncultured Chitinophagales bacterium
GCTTGAATCGCATTCACTCAATAGGAATCGGAGTCAGTGAAAATAATACTGGCCTTCATCTTATCATCCTCTAATCCTATGCATCCCAATTCAGACAACTTTGGGAGAGGATAAATAGGATGCTATCCTCTAATAGTATTCTTTCATAGTTTACCTACAAGCGCCAGCCGCCCGCCACCTCAATATTCTGCCCAGTCAGGTAAGGATTCTCCTCCGAGATAAGAAAATTCAAAGCCGATTGTATTTCCGAAAGCTGGCCTAATCTACCTGCGGGGATTTCTGAAACCGGTTTGCTCACACTAGTTTCTAGTACTCCCGGAGAAATCATGTTCACTCGTATGTTTTTATCGGCTAAGGATTTTGCCAGCGACTTGGTTAACAACCAAAGGCCAGACTTTGCGATGTAGTAGGGACCAATCTCGGTCTCTGCACGAAAAGAGCCCAAGGAAGAAAAGCCGAGAAAGATAATATTCGACGGGGCTTTATGCCGTCGCATTCGCTTAATAGACAATTGTGCCGTTTGGAAGCTGCAATTCAGGTTTGAATCCATCATGTGCTTCCATTCTTCCAAGCTGGTTTCTAGTAAGTCCTTTTTGAGGTAATTGCCCACATTTTGTATGAGCAGTTTTAGGGGCGGCAAACCAGCAGCATCTACAGCATCAAAGAAAGCACGGGTTTCTTCCGCAACGGTAAGATCAGCTTTAAGTAGAATGGAATTTTCTTGATAGCTTTTGACCGCTTCCAAAGTCTGCAATCCTGCTTCCTCAGAATTAAAGTAATGTAAGACTATGGTATAACCAGCTTTAGCCAATTCAACGGCCATATATCTACCCAATCCTTGAGAGCTTCCAGTAACAATGGCAGTTCCCTTCGACATTCTAGGCGTTTTTAAGAATAAATTCGATCAATGCTTTTGTAGGACGGTTGATGTCCATTCCCAATGCTGCTTTGGGTTTTGCCCAACAGAAACCTTGTGCTTCCTCGTTTAATACCACTGTGCTTGCATGAGTTCTACAGGTATAATTCAGTAATAGCATGTGGCAACGCTTGTAAAATTCTTCTTCAAAAACGCTGTCGAAATACGTCAGGAACTTTACATTGTAAATGCCCAAGGCTGTTTCTTCTTTTATTTCACGAACTAAAGCCTTTTCAGCAGCTTCGCCCATATCTATTTTACCTCCTGGCACAGACCATTTGTTCGACCACTTATGTGAACGCACAAACAAGATTTCATCATTGATGTTATAAATGGCCGCACCAACCGTTACGATGGGTAAGGTTTGTTCAATTATGGGGCGCTTATCTTCTTCGACTGAAATAATGGCTACTTACTTTTTCACTTCCTCAAATGAAATACGAATATAACCGAACAGTCCATCATCTGCACGGAATTTGAAAAATAGAACGCGCCTTATTTTTATTGCCGTCGGAAAAAATGCTAGTCCCTCAAACTTTCAATGAGTAAACGCACTTTTATTCCTATGTAATCCCGAATAAGTCGATACTCTTTTGGAGAAAGATGTTTTGGATCGGGAATGCCCCAGTCCTCCCGAAGCTTAGAGGGAACAAAGGGACAATCTTCCCCACAGCCCATTGATATAACGGCCTCGAATTCCATGCCTTCAATCGTCGACAATGGCAGGGATTCATGGATATTTAGATCGTAATCCAATTCATCCATGGCTTCAATGGCCATAGGGTTTACTTTTCCACTAGGACGAGAGCCTGCACTGTAGCAAAGGAATTCTTCACCGCCATGAATTTTTCCGAAGGCTTCCGCCATTTGGCTTCGATTCGAGTTTTCTACACAAACAAAGAGTAACTTTTTCATGCGGGTTTTTGTCCAAATATGTTTATAGAATAAATAGCCTTAATACTGTTCAAAGCTTTCTCCAGTAAGTCCCCGCTAAAGTGCTTTTCCAACTCTTCTTTTGGAATCTCAATCAAGCGCTTCTTTTGGATTTTTACTTTTTCGAATCCCGCCTCATAAACGGTGTTCACATAAGAATTGATTTCAGTAGCACCACTAACACATCCTGCATACAGCTCAGCTATCTGCACCAATTCGGTGGGTACACTTCCCTCAATCACTATGTCGGAAATACTGAAATGCCCACCGGGTTTAAGTATTCGGAAAGTTTCGGCATAGGCCTTGTCTTTGTCTGGAACCAAGTTCATTACACAATTACTAACCACAACATCGGCTATAGAGTCTTCAAGCGGAATTGCTTCAATATCCCCTTGAAGGAATTCCACATTTTTGTAGCCCAATTTTTCATTGTTCTTACGGGCTTTGGTATTCATTTCTTCGGTGAAATCGATACCAATCACTCTTCCAGCAGCACCTACTTCATCTCTGGCGATAAAACAGTCATTCCCTGCACCCGAGCCCAAATCAACAACGGTATCGCCTAGCTGAATATGTGCCAATTCCGTTGGTAAACCGCAGCCCAAATTGAGGTCTGCATCGGCATTGTAACCACCCAATTGAGAAGCATCTTCCGACATGTCTGATATCTCCCCGTTTTCCAATACAGTTCCGCAACAACTGGTAACATTTCCTAGTGCAATTTCTCGATACTTTTCCTTTACGGAATTTTTCAAAAGTTCAGCATTCGATTCAATGCTGTGCTCTTGTTCTGGCGCACAACAGCTGGGACTGCAGCAAGAGCTCGAGTTTTTATTTTCTTCTTTTAGCATAACTGAGTTTTTTAATAAATGATGATTTCGTAGTAATCGTACTAGCAACAACCTTTCACGCTTTCAAAAAAGGAATGCCAGCTTCGCTGTACAGATTCCCATGTTTCTTTGTCTATACAATAGCAAATGCGAGGAGCCTCTACTTCTCCTTTAATAAGCTTGACCTTCTTTAGAGCCTTCAAATGCTGACTAATGGTCGCCTGCGACAAGGGTAATTTGTCTACCAGATCATTGCAAATGCAGCGATCTTTTTGCATAATCTCTTGAAGAATCGCAATCCTTGCTGGATGTCCTAAGGCCTTCGCAATCTCTGCTAATCTGTTTTGCTCTGCATTAAAGCCTTCTGTCTTGCTAACGCCCATGATAGTTCTTATTTGTATATTGCAATATTACGATAGATATTGTCAA
>CALFBW010000054.1 GCA_937951415.1 uncultured Chitinophagales bacterium
AGAGCCGAAACATGGTGTGGTCGTAAATACGGGCAAAAGTCACTTTTATTTTCCAGAGAGAGGATTTTCTGGAGAGGATGCTATTAGTGTTAAGCTTTGCGTAGAAGCAAAAGGTTGTGAGGAAAAGGAGCTGCGATTACTCATTCGAGAAGATGAAGTTTGCAGCCTAGAGGACCTGGACATACCTACTAGTCTCATTTTGAAACAAAAGAAAGGTTTCTATGTAGACGATTTAGAAAAATGTGAAGAACCCATTGGCTTAAAAATATTCAATCGTTGGGGAGATTTGGTTCTGGAGTCGAAAGATTATCGTTTACAAAACAACTGGAATGGCCATCACAAAGAAAGCGGAGAGCCACTTTCCATTGGTCAATATTTTTACGTCTTTACTTCTTCGACCAGAGAAAAGACAGTGCAAGGGCATTTAGAAATTGAAAAAAATTGAGCTAGAATCTAAAATTCAGTTGGGGAACAGGATTATCGATTTTACTTATTGATTTAACTTCTAGGGGAATGAGAGAAAGCTATCTATGTGATAGCTTTCTTTCTCATTTATAAGTCCTCCCTAAGCAATTATTCCAATCAAGAATGTAATGTATATGCTAATAAACTAGCACAGTGACCTACCGACGAGCTTTAGATTGCAACTTATATGCGCGCGCATTCATTAAAGAACAGCTTTCCCTTGCATCAGGCATTTCGAGCAGACTCTTTTGCCTAAGTTGACTGTTCCAAGCGCTTTCAATCATGAAGTCCCTTGAGCTACCCGTTTGTAGCAAAAGTTGTGCAGCAAGTGTACTAAATGCAGGAAAGCCCCAGGCAGCTGAGCTTGTGATGATCAAGAGACGGCTCTATATTATAGCGATTCATTAAAATAAATTCAACTATTCAGGTAAACGATATAGATATTGTCGCTATTTGACTTAAAACTAGCATTTATTTAGAAAACACTTAGTTGATCTTGATCTTATGGCACAATTATTGGGATTGTAAGAGCATGAGCAGAAAGGGAAAGCAAAAAAATATGCCAGAACCTATCTCCGAAATCTATCCCCCTAATCAAGATTTCCTAAATAAGCTCTGACACGTTTCTTCTGCTGAAAAGACTTGCAGGTACAATTTCAAGCAGACTATTTGATGATGCACAAGGCATCTTCCCCTATTTGAACATCATAAGATGTTCGACCCGTTTACTCATACGATAGCGAACGAGAAAGGTTACGGAAGTGACCTTTTTTTGTATTTATTTTAGCGAATAGGTAATATAAAACTGTTCATTTGCGAGACTTAGCGTCTTAGCTCCAAATACTTTTAGACTATTTTAAGATCATATTCCTGTATTCAGGGAAGCTATATTGGCCACTTCTAGCACTTTCAAAGCACTTTAAGTGTACTGCTTATGGTAGGTCTAGAATAAAAGCAGTGCTACTCACAGTTGCGAAAAACAGAGATGATGTCATTCTTCTTTTGCGCTTTCTGAATACTTAAAATGGCAGTTAAATAGAGGATGATTTCTTTATTACAAATTGCAAATCTTTTACTTACAAGCAGCCTTGAGCTCTTCTTGCAAGAGGTAGGTTTTACTTTCTGTTGCTAAACGAGCTGGGCTGTTCGCTCTATTATTGGAACGTCCTTCATGGTAGGTAATGGCTTCATTTACAGCTACCAAAGCAGCTTTACAGTCACCATTCTCCTTCAATATTTCGGCTTTTTCGTTCAACCAATTTCCTGGTGAAACTTGAAGGGCGAGTAATTGATCGATACTTTGTACAGACTTCTCCGTTTGACCAGCAATTCTAAAAATTTGAACCGATTGGCTCAGTAGATAGACATTGTTTGGAAAGCTCGCCAAACCCTTCTCCATCCATGAAACACTTTCCTCCATCTCTTTGGGATTGATCAGTAGACTTTTTTGGCTCAACTCCACAAAGAGTACTGGGCTGACCATTGGAGTATTAAGCAGAACTTTTCGATCTTCCTGAGCCTCGACCGTTCGATTAAGGCTGTCGTAGATATCTGCTCTAGAAGAGTAAGCCAAAGGAGATTCAGGATTCTTCTGTACAAACAAATTAATGTGTCTCAGACTAATTTTCATTTGCCCTTTCGCCGCATAATACATCGCCATATGGTAGTGGATCATTGGATGATTCCGGTCAATGGCTTGAGCAAAAGCGAAATCTTCATATGCCTTTGCAAGGTTACGATCTAACTGATAAAATGCACCTCTCTTCAAAAACAATTCACATTGCGAGGAGTCTTCTTTAATTTCTTGATTGAGTCGTTCAATTTCTTCATGCCATCCTCCATGCGCCATTGCAGCGATAGAAGAAAACAAAAACAGAGTGGAAAATAGTAGTGCTTTCACGAGTCAGAATTTTCTACTTTGTTTTACGATTCTAGCCGATCGAAGTTGCGAGAATTAGCCGTTCCATTCGAATGATTTGATTGGTTTTTGCATTTATTTTTTTATTATAAATAAATAACAGAGAGCGCTTTACGTTGTACTAAATACGCTTTTTTCTATACTAGCTCAATCCTAGGAAACCGATCGAGAGTTCGACTGTTCGAACACATTTATTAAGCAAAAATCAGAAGTAGATTCTTCTTTTAAAGGAATTAAAAAAGCCCCAAGGCCAAATGACCTTGGGGCTTCATCTCATTACTTAATGAGCATTGAAGATTATCTTCTCAACTCAATAAATCCTGTTCTAGTTTGAACCATTTGCTCACCGTCCATCTTTTCGATAACGATAAAGTAAGTTCCTTCTTGAACTGGCTCATTGTTGCGATTCGTTCCTTCCCAGCTTGCGCTGCGAGAAGTGGTGTTGTACACTTCAGAACCGAAACGGTCGTACACTTTGATCACTAACTGATCTTGACAAGCCTCTAAACCTTCGATAGCTAAAACATCATTGATGCCATCACCATTTGGTGTAATTACCGTTGTTGGCTTCAACTCATCTAGCTCACAAGCTTCGTGCTCTTCAATCTCGATCGTTACTGTAGTAGCATCACAAACATCTCCACAACATAGTTGGTATTCGAAGCTAACAGTACCTTCATAGCCCAACTGAGGAACGTAAGTAAGTACTCCAGCAATGTCTAGAACGATGCCGTATGATGGCTGGCTCAACAAACTCATTTCTGGGTTTGAACAAGTAAACTCATCATTTGACAATACATCTAAAGGAACAGTAGTGTTGTCAGTAGTTTCGTATTGATCGCTGTGTGCATCTACTTCTTCAGAAGCATCACAATCAACCACAATCGTTACAGTACTCTCGTCACTTTCTGTTCCGTCACAAGCCCTGTAGTTAATGGTAGTTGTACCGTTGTAACCAGCATTAGGTGTGAAGGTGATCGTACTTCCTGTAATCTCTGCAGTTCCATTCGAAGAACCGTCTAAATCACAAATCGTCAAGTTTTCACCTTCGTCGTTTGCTAGTACATCAATAATGATCGTCTCACCGCAATCAGCCGAAGCAAAATCACTGTGTGTATCAACGTTCACATCTGGCGTTTCAGGAGTCTCTTCTGGTGTCTCAGGAGTTTCCTCTGGAGTTTCAGGAGTCTCTTCTGGTGTCTCTGGAGTTTCCTCTGGCGTTTCCGCTGTTTCTTCTCCACAATCTACAGATACATAAACAGTGCTTTCATCGCTACCACCATTTATTTCATCACAGATAGAGTATTGGAAGTTTGTTGATCCGCTAAATCCATCATTAGGCGTAAAGATCAAGTTGTCGCCACTAATTTGGATGGTTCCATCACTAGAGCTGTCAACATCACAAATTTCCAAGTTCTCTCCTTCATCGTTGCTCAGGACCGGAATGGTCACTGAGCTACAATCTGTTTCTGCAAAGTCAGAATGCGCATCAACAGTTGTTGGAGGAGTAACTCCATCGCAGTCGTCAGATACAGTAATTACTACTGTAGTTTCTTCGCAATTGCCATTGTCATCGCAACCAGTTACCGTAATCGTTTCTTGACCAGTAAATCCTGGCAATCCACGATAATGGAAACAGTTTGCTCCGTCCTCTTCCAAGCTACAATCGAACAAAGACTCTAGGTCTGTAATCTCTGTATCACTGTCACACCAATCGATGCAAACAGTTACTTCCTCAATAGGTGCAGCACAGTAGTAAGAAGTTTCCAACTCACAAGGAGCTCCAATCACATCGATGTAAACATTTGTTTGATCAGATCCTCCATTGCCATCACAGATAGTGTAGGTAAAGAAGTCATCTCCAACAAATCCTGCATCTGGTGTGTAGATGAATGTGCCCGTAGACACATTCACCGTTACTGTTCCATGTAAAGGATCTAAATCATCCTCCTCGTTGCAGAAGAAGAAATCATCTCCGTCTGGATCATAATCATTTGCGAATGCATCGATCATGATAGACTCTCCTTCTTCCGTTTCTACTTCGTCGTGTACTGCGTTTGGAATCTCGTTCTCTGGAGTTGGAGTCTCAGGAGTTGGAGTTACCTCTGGTGTTTCTTCTGGCGTCTCTGGAGTTTCTTCCGGAGTTTCCTCAGGAGTCTCTGGAGTGTCAGGAGTTGTTCCGCAATCACCAACTTCAATGTTGATGCTAATAGTAGAACATTCACCATTATCGCAAGCAGTTACTTCAATGGTCTCAGGACCTTCAAATCCAGGTAGAGCGATGTAACGAACACATCCATCATCCAAGATTGTTAAAGAACAATCGAAAGTTGTGTGAACATCAGTGATCTCAAATTCTCCATCAGGGAATTCGCAGAAGTCTAAGCAGTAAACAACTGGTGTTACAGCGGCAATACA